>NZ_VMMQ01000016.1:0-83854 GCF_013277295.1 Streptococcus sp. 477 | reverse complement strand
AAAGAGCAAACTAGGAAACTAGTCGCAGGTTGTACTTGAGTACGGCAAGGCGACGTTGACGCGGTTTGAAGAGATTTTCGAAGAGTATTAGTATAGAAAAGTGAATCTGAACTAGTACATCACTGCTTCTAAAACATTCTTATAAATTGATTTAAATTCTCAAATCAATTTATTCAGTTCATATTTCATTTTGCTCTACAATTCTGTTGAGAAGACATGTGTTCATATCAAAAAGGTATTGGCAAGTTGCAATACCTTTTTACGAGTCTCTTTTGTCTTATTTTTGTTTCAACTGACTATATCTCCAGAAGACTAGGCTATAATTATGATTGATAAGAAGTATCATTCCAAGTATCAAGAGTGAATGTTTCAAAATCATGGGTTTCTAGAATGGTCAGGCTGGCATTTGCTAGACCGCCATCTTTACGAAGAAGTGGTTCTTTATAACCTAGAAGAGTACGAATACTGGCAGTAAGATTAGCGCCATGCCCGACAATCAGAATACGCTCAGCTGGACTATCTTTTAATGATTTGATAAATTGGATTGTCCGTTGCGTGGTGCTATAGAGGGATTCGGCTCCAAACATTTGAGTGTCAAATTGAGCAAGATTAGTACGGAAAGCCTGGATTTGTTGCGGGTAAATAGCTTCCAAGGTTGCAATTTTCAAACCTTCTAATTTACCTAGCTGCCATTCACGGAGATTCGGAACACTTTCTAAAGGACAGGGTGTCTTGAGTTGACTTTGGATAATCTCGGCAGATTTGACAGCTCGAGGTAAATCACTTGAATAAATCTGATCAAAAGGAATTTCCTTGAGATATTGGCCAAGTCGTTTTAGGGTTTCAATGGATTCAGGAAGAAGAGGAGAATCACCGCTAGCACCTTGAAAACGACCTTCTTGGTTCCAGACCGTACGACCGTGGCGGACAAAGTAGAGTTTCATTACTTGCTGTCCTCCAAAATATCTACAAAGTCAGCCTTTACAAAGCTAGCCAAGTCTTGTGGCGCGACGATAATGCTATGACCAACTTCCCCAGCAGAAACAATCATTTGATTCAAGTCGAGAGCGATTTTATCGATAAAAATGGGGTAATTATGTTTTTGACGAATACCAACAGGATTATTGGCTCCATGAATATAACCTGTTGTTTTTTCCAAGTCCTTTTGTGGAATCATGTTCACTTTTTTATTGCCAGAAATTTTGGCTAGTTTCTTTTCCGACAGGTGTTGAGTGATAGGGACAATTCCAATAATCGGTCCTGTCTTGTCTCCTAAAAGAGCCAAGGTTTTGAAAATCTGATCTCGTTCATAACCTTGAGGCAGCTCTCCTTCCAGGGCATTGATTTGAATCCCCTGATGTGGGATGCCTGCTTTCGACAGGATTTGTTCCACCAATGTTTTTTTGATTTTTACTTTTTTTGCCATTATTTATACTTATCCTCCAATTGGCTCATCCAAATACCAAGCCAGATTCCCAGCGCAAAGAAGAAGGCGATGATGACATACCCAACAAGAGAAAGGCCAGTGTATTGGATACTTTCAGCGTTTCCTGCATTTGGAATTAAGATCAAAAGGGTACTTGATAGGACGATACCGATGATGAAATGATAGACGCGTGAGTGGTAGTTGTTTAAGGCATAATCCATCAATTTTGAAAAAACGATGAGAGTTGCACCTGCACCAATTCCAATCGGAAAGAAGGTTCCCAAGAGATCAAAAGTTTTAAAACCAGTCAACATAGGAGCATAGAGTCCCAAAATCAAAAGTAAATTTGATGGGCTGAGGCCAGGAACCAAGACGCCAAGGGCCAATAGTGCGCCTGCTAGGACGAAGTTAAGAAAGCTGGCGCTTAAGGTTCCAACGACAAAATTTAAGGCATAGAGTCCTAATCCAGAAATGATAAAGGTTGTCCATAACCAAACTAAATCAATCTTGTCTCGGTCAGATTCTCGAGTTGATTCTTTGAGGAGGCTAGGAACTGTACCGATAATAGCTCCCGCAAAGCTCCATAATACAAAGACCTGATAATTTTCAAGCAGGTATTCAATCGGGTAGGAAAATAAGCCGATTCCCAGAAGCATACCGATGGCAACTGGAATAAAGTACAAAACATTTTCTTTAAGGTCTTTAAAGGGATGGGCCAGAAAGCCAATCATTCGTTCATAGATTCCTAAGATTGCTGCTAGAACCCCTCCGGAAATTCCCGGTAAGATAAATCCAAGAGCAATCACAATCCCTTTAATAATGCGCGCTAACCATGAGAGCATATATTTCCTCCAACTATTTCTATTTCAAAAAATCCTTACTATATTGTATCACAATCAAACACAAAAAGAAAAAGCAAATGATAAACAAATGCTTTTAAGGTTTTAAAAAGATTTTTCTAAAGGTTTCTTCTTTGTTTTTTAAGGGAGAGATGACGTTGATATCCAAATTGTGGTCAAAGCCGGCAATTTTCCCTTTAGATGTGTATTGGTGGATGTCATAATCTAAGTCCGTATTAGGTTTGCTTTCGAAAAATCCAGTATTTGAACCATAGGAAGGAATCCAAACAGACGTAAACTTGTCTGTATCAATACTGTGTTCTTCCATGAAGTAGACCCCAACGTAGATTCCGATATTTTTTGCACCTAGCGATTCTAGTTTTGCACGAAAGGCTTCAACACCTTCGTTCATATTGGACATGGTTTTATCTTCCACATCTAGCCAATAGTAGCTAGGGCTGTATGGCGATGAAGCATTATAAAAAACTTCAGCAGCCTTTTCCATTTCTTGGACACTTTTTCCAGCTAAATAAGCATAGACACCAACTGGGACATTTCGTTTTTGAAACTCAGTGATATGGGTTTTAAAGGCCTTATCTACCCCATTAACAAAGGAAGCATCGTTTTCTTTTAAAGACTGAGCGCCACTATGGACACGAACGATAGCTCCAGAAATGTTTTGGGAGAGAGTATCGTAATTAATTTCCTCAGGACGTTGCCAACCAGAGAGGTCAATAATCGGTTTGTCTAAGTGTTTCAAAGCCTGTGCTTCAATCTGTGCTATATTGGATTTTGTTTTAAACGATTGGTTGTCATTAAGTGGGCGATTGATGATTAAAATGAAAATTATAATCCCAAAAAAACCAAATAAAATAAGTGGATGAATTTGTTTTCTCATATCTCATAATTTTACCTTAAAAATGAAAAAAAATCAAAAAAAATGGGTTAAGGAAAGGACTTTGGAGCATTTTTTCATTCAAGGGCGCGGAATGATTTGAAATATGGTATAATAAAAGGGAATTTCTACAGAAAAGAGAAGATTATGTCAAATTTTGCCATTATTTTAGCAGCGGGTAAAGGGACTCGCATGAAATCTGATTTGCCAAAAGTGTTGCACAAGGTTGCGGGTATTTCTATGCTGGAACATGTTTTCCGTAGTGTGGGAGCTATCCAACCTGAAAAGACAGTAACAGTTGTAGGACACAAGGCAGAATTGGTTGAGGAGGTCTTGGCTGGACAGACAGAATTTGTGACTCAATCTGAACAGTTAGGGACAGGCCATGCAGTTATGATGACAGAGCCAATCTTAGAAGGTTTGTCCGGTCACACCTTGGTCATTGCAGGAGATACTCCTTTAATCACTGGTGAAAGTTTGAAAAACTTGATTGATTTCCACATCAATCATAAAAATGTGGCCACTATCTTGACTGCTGAAACGGATAATCCTTTTGGCTATGGACGAATTGTTCGTAATGACAATGCTGAGGTTCTTCGTATTGTTGAGCAAAAGGATGCCACAGATTTTGAAAAACAAATCAAGGAAATCAACACTGGAACATACGTTTTTGACAACGAACGTTTGTTTGAGGCTTTGAAAAATATCAATACCAACAATGCTCAAGGAGAATACTATATCACAGATGTCATTGGCATTTTCCGTGAAGCCGGTGAAAAAGTTGGTGCTTATACTTTGAAAGATTTTGATGAAAGTCTTGGTGTAAATGACCGTGTGGCTCTTGCGACTGCTGAGTCAGTCATGCGTCGTCGTATCAATCATAAACACATGGTCAACGGTGTTAGCTTTGTCAATCCAGAGGCAACTTATATTGATATTGATGTTGAGATTGCGCCTGAAGTTCAAATCGAAGCCAATGTTACCTTGAAGGGGCAAACGAAAATTGGTGCTGAGACTGTTTTGACAAATGGAACGTATGTAGTGAATAGCACTATCGGAGCAAGAGCGATTATTACCAATTCTATGATTGAGGAAAGTAGTGTTGCAGACGGTGTGACAGTCGGTCCTTATGCCCACATTCGTCCAGGTTCAAGTCTGGGTGCCCAAGTTCATATTGGAAACTTTGTTGAGGTGAAAGGGTCTTCTATCGGTGAGAATAGCAAGGCTGGTCATTTGACTTATATCGGAAACTGTGAAGTGGGTAGCAAGGTTAATTTTGGTGCAGGAACCATTACAGTCAACTATGACGGCAAAAACAAATACAAGACAGTCATTGGCAACAATGTCTTTGTTGGTTCAAATTCAACCATTATTGCGCCAGTAGAACTTGGTGACAATTCCCTCGTTGGGGCTGGTTCAACTATTACTAAAGACGTGCCAGTGGATGCGATTGCTATTGGTCGCGGTCGTCAGGTTAATAAAGATGAATATGCAACACGTCTTCCTCATCATCCTAAGAATCAGTAGGAGCCTATCATGGAATTTGAAGAAAAAACGCTTAGCCGAAAAGAAATCTATCAAGGACCAATATTTAAACTGGTCCAAGATCAGGTTGAATTACCAGAAGGTAAAGGAACTGCCCAACGGGATTTGATTTTTCACAATGGAGCTGTCTGTGTTTTAGCAGTAACCGATGAGCAAAAACTGATCTTGGTCAAGCAGTACCGCAAAGCCATTGAGGCAGTCTCTTACGAAATTCCAGCAGGAAAATTGGAAGTAGGAGAAAATACAGACCCTGTGGCAGCAGCTCTGCGTGAATTAGAGGAAGAAACAGCTTATACAGGGAAGTTAGAACTCTTGTACGATTTTTACTCAGCCATTGGCTTTTGTAATGAAAAGTTAAAACTATACATAGCCAGCGATTTGACAAGGGTAGAAAATCCGCGTCCCCAAGATGACGATGAGACCTTGGAAGTCCTTGAAGTGAGCTTAGAAGAAGCCAAGGAATTGATCCAATCAGGTCATATCTGTGATGCCAAGACAATTATGGCTGTTCAATATTGGGAATTGCAGAAAAAATAGAGGAGGTCAATATGGGTAAACCTTTATTAACGGATGAAATGATTGAAAGGGCTAATAGAGGCGAAAAAATTTCAGGTCCTCCTTTGCTAGATGATAATGAGGAGACAAAAATTTTACCAACCTCTTCTTCCCGTTTTGGTTATGCCAATCCTAAGGATCATGGTTTTAGCCAGGAAACCTTGAAGATTCAGGTCGAACCGTCTATTCATAAAAGCCGTCGCATTGAAAACACCAAGAGAAATGTCTTCAATTCTAAACTGAATAAAATCTTATTTGCAGTCATCTTTCTCTTGATTTTGCTTGTCTTAGCAATGAAACTGTTGTAATAGAAAAGGAATTGAAATGAAAATAGGAATTATTGCAGCTATGCCAGAAGAACTGGCTTATCTGGTCCAGCATCTAGACAATGCCCAAGAGCAAGTTGTTTTAGGCAATACCTATCACACAGGAACCATTGCCTCTCATGAAGTCGTTCTTGTAGAAAGTGGAATTGGTAAGGTCATGTCTGCTATGAGTGTGGCGATTTTGGCTGATCATTTCCAAGTGGATGCTCTTATCAATACAGGTTCAGCTGGGGCAGTAGCAGAGGGTATTGCTGTTGGGGATGTTGTGATTGCTGACAAATTAGCCTATCATGATGTGGATGTCACAGCTTTTGGTTATGCTTATGGACAAATGGCGCAACAACCGCTTTATTTTGAATCGGATAAAACCTTTGTTGCCAAAATCCAAGAGAGTTTATCTCAATTGAATCAAAACTGGCATCTTGGTTTGATTGCTACAGGAGATAGTTTTGTTGCAGGAAATGACAAGATAGAAGCGATTAAGTCCCATTTCCCAGAAGTTTTAGCTGTTGAGATGGAGGGGGCAGCTATTGCTCAGGCAGCGCATGCTCTTAATCTTCCAGTCTTAGTCATCCGAGCTATGAGTGATAATGCCAACCATGAAGCAAACATCTCTTTTGATGAGTTTATTATCGAAGCTGGACGTCGCTCTGCTCAAGTCTTATTAGCCTTTTTGAAGGCTTTAGATTAAGCGGAAATTTGACAGTTTTTCTAGCTTATGATAAGATTTAAGTAAAGAAAAGCTAGAAAACGTTTCAGAGGATATTATGAGTATTGAAATGACCGTCAGTGAGATTGCAGAGATCTTAGGATTATCTCGCCAAGCAATCAATAACCGTGTCAAAGAATTACCAGAAGAAGACACAGATAAAAATGACAAAGGGGTAACAGTCGTTACCAGAAGTGGCTTGATTAAGCTAGAAGAAATCTATAAAAAAACGATTTTTGAAGATGAGCCTGTCAGTGAAGATGTCAAGCAACGTGAACTGATGGAGATTCTGGTTGATGAGAAGAATGCAGAAATTCTTCGTCTCTATGAACAATTGAAAGCCAAGGATCGTCAGTTATCAGAAAAAGACGAGCAGATGCGTATCAAAGACCGTCAGATTGCTGAGAAAGACAAACAACTGGATCAGCAGCAACAATTGACCCTTCAAGCTATGAAGGATCAAGAAAATCTTAAGCTAGAGCTGGACCAAGCAAAAGAAGAAGTCCAATCAACTAAGAAAGGCTTTTTTGCTCGTTTATTTGGAGGATAATCAAGGAGCTGTTTAGGTTACATGCTAACCTGATGGCTTCTTTTGTTTGTGAATAGTATAGTTGATTAGAATAGAGACAGTAGAGGAGAGGTAGAGAATGGAACGATTAGAAGATTACATTGCTTTTGATTTAGAATTTAATCAGCACGAAGGACAAACACACTTGATTCAAGTATCGGCAGTGCGTTTTAGAGATGGTCGGGAAATCGATGCTTATGATTCCTATGTTCATACCAGCGTCCCTCTAAAAAGCTTTATCAATGGTTTGACCGGGATTACAGCTGAGACCTTAAAAGATGCTCCTCCAGTTGAGAAAGTCTTAGAAGAATTCCAAGAGTTTGTGGGTTCTTTACCCATGATAGGCTACAATGCTGCTAAAAGTGATTTACCTATTTTAGCAGAGCATGGTTTAGACTATAGCCAACAGTACAAGGTGGATTTGTATGATGAAGCTTTTGAACGTCGGAGTTCAGATTTACATGGTATTGCCAATCTCAAATTGCAAACTGTTGCCTCATTTCTTGGATTTCAAGGTCAGTCTCATAATAGTTTAGAGGATGCTCGGATGACGGCGCGTGTTTACGAATCCTTCTTAGAGTCGGATCAAGCTAGGGAATTGTTAGAGACAGAAAGTAGCTTATCAAACAATCCTTTTGGTGGCTTGGACTTGTCTCAATTATTTGACTAGGAGTGCCTATGAAACCTGAAAAACCTAAAAAATTGGGTCTTAAACAGATTTACCTCAATCTTGATAAAATCCTCTTTCTATTTTTCTTGATTTTTATGATAGTGGAGTATTTGTGGGTACCATTCAATTCATGGTTGGCTAGCTTCTTATTAGATCAGACAGGTTATCTTTTTATTTCCTATAACAATGTCTTAGCTATCCTTACTCATTCTCCATTGATTAGTCTAGCTTTTTTAGCCTTGATTGTAATTAACCTTCTGGTTGCTTATTTTCAAATAGGACTCCTCTTTATTGGTGCTCGTCATCTCCTCTATCATGAAAAGCGAAGGCTAATTGAGTATATCCGCAAGGTTTTCCATGAAAGTTTTGGATTTATGAAAAAGCTAACTTGCGCTAAAGCCTTGTTTATCTTTTTCTATATAGCTATGCTTTTTCCTTTTATACGGAAAATGCTGAAGATTTATTATCTTAATAAAATCGTCATTCCAGAGTTTATCCAAGCTTATTTAGAAGATAAATATTGGATGTGGTGGCTGAGCATCCTACTTCTATCTCTTATCTTTCTCTATGTCTCTGTCAGATTGATGTTTGCCCTTCCGAAGATTGTATATGATCAGCTGACTGTTCGAGAAGCAGTGATGTTTAGCTTGGAGAAAACCAAGAAGAGAGTTACTTTTTATGCTTGGAATTTATTTTACATCTTGCTCAAAGCACATTTATTATTTTATCTTCCTTTGATTCCTTTATTATTGGCTCAAACTTTGGTAGATGATATCACTCAGAGAGAGTCTCTGATTCTTGGTATTTTGAATTTTGTCATGATTAAAAATCTCTATTATATGGCTCTGACTTATTTTTTGGTTAAATTTGTTTCATTTTTGACAGGAAAGGAGCTGGATATGCTTCCTAGGAGAGAAAAAGATCACATCGTGCGATGGGGTGTCATGACTTGTGCCAGTCTTTTCTTTGCCTTAGAAGGTTATATTTATCTGGAGGCTCCCATGGTTCATCTACCTCAACTTATTTCTCACCGAGGGGTTTCCAATGCAAATGGGATTCAAAATACAGTAGAGTCCTTGGAAACTACAGCACAACTCAAACCAGACTTGGTGGAGACGGACGTGCAGGAAACAAAAGATGGGCAGTTTGTCATGATGCATGATGCTAACTTGAAAAATCTAGCAGGTATCAATAAAAGTCCTCAAGACTTAAACTTGGAGGAGCTTAAAGGGATTGATATTTTTGAAAATGGCTACCAGACTAAAATTTCAAGCTTTGAAGATTATCTCAGTCGAGCCAACGAACTTGGTCAAAAATTACTAATTGAAATTAAAACCAGTAAAAAAGATAGTCCAGACATGATGAACCACTTTTTAGCCCGTTATGCTGCAAAGCTCAAGATTTATGGACATCAAATCCAGTCTTTAGACTACCATGTTGTCGAAAAAGTAAGACAGTATGATGCCGAACTGCCAGTTTATTTCATCATGCCCTACAATTCTGTCTTTCCTAAAACAAGAGCGACAGGATATACTATGGAGTACTCAACCTTGGATGAATATTTTGTAAGCAAACTATGGACAACGGATCAGAAACTTTATGTCTGGACTGTCAATGATTCAGAAGCTATCAGCAAATCTCTTCACTTAGGAGTAGATGGAGTGATTACAGATGATTTGGAAAAAGTTCAGCGGGAAATAGAAGTAGCCCAAGAAGATCCAGAATATACGGATTTGCTCTTGAAAAAAGCATTGGAATTCTTTGAATTTTAGTAATAAAAAAGAGGAACGGTTGTTCCTCCCATGATAGGTAAGTATTTTTCGGAGAGCCTGTTTTTTATTTGCTGAGTCTAGGATAGTTCTTGCTGGCGATAGATAGCAAGACGAACAGCTTCTTTTGAATGTCATATAAATTTAAAATTTCTGAAAATAACGAAAAATATACTAAATTTTCAAATAAGGAGCCTCTAAATCCTTTAAAATAAGCAACATGCATATATATATAATCATCGATTTTCTAAAACAAAGTGAGGTTGAAGGAAGGGAACTAAGTTGATATAATGAAGTATTAGTAAACACTGGGCTTTTTGTCATTTGTTTAAGATGAAAAAAGGTCATGTTTTCCTGTTTTTATTGCGAGTTGATGCCTGCATGACCATGGCTAGAGGAGCAAAGACAGGGTAGAAAGAAAGGTAAAAAACCATGAAACAGTTTAAAATGAATGAGCGCCAACGCTTTTCTATATGCAAGTTTTCAATTGGAGCAGTCTCAGTCTTGCTAGGGTCTGTCTTTTTTATAGCTAATCCAGCGACAGAAGTCCAGGCGGCGGAAGTAAATACAGAAGTGGTCAGTCAGGATGGAAATGGCAACACTGGGAATCCATCTGTCTTACCGCCATCAGATACAAGCAATCAAAATCCTAACGTAGAACAAGAAGGAGCTAAACCAAACACTCAAGAGACAGAGAAAAAAGAGCCAGGAACTTCATCTAAAGATAGTGAAGGAAAAGCTAAGTCAACAGTAGAGAATAAAGGTGATGAAAAAGTTGATGGTGTAGTTAAACCTGTATCTGGTGAATTATCTACTGTGTCCGAGGTAGAAAAAGATAAAAAAGAAGTACAACCAGAGTTGGAAGAAAAATCCTCAATTATCAAAGAAGAAGCTAATAGAGAAGATAAGATAGATCAATCTCAAGAAGAAGACGGGTATCAGTTATATGATAAATTGATAGATGCATCTAAAAGATTGAAAGAATCCAATCCTGAGTCGGCAGCAGATTTTAAAAACTTAGCAGATACTATCAACGAAAAGTTAGGACTTTCAGACGACGGAAAGATTTCTGGAGAACTTGTCGAAAAAGCTCACAAGTTACTAGATGGTAATCAAGTGATGATGTCAAAAAATGATAGTGAGGAAAATTCTGAGGAAAGAGGAGTTCATGTAAGAAAAAGACGGAATATAGCAGGATTAACAATTGGGAGATGGAATGCAGTACGTAAACAAATAGAAGTTTCTAATATACTAGTAGTACCAGGTGGAGATAGAGTATTTGGTAATATTTTGAAAATTAGTGCTAAATCAAATCATGAGAAAATTACTAGCATATCTGTAACTGGTCATGAAAACATGGGGTTAAAGGTCGAATCTTCTGTCAATGGGAGTGAAGCATCTTTGACTTTCGACGGAATTACTCCGCGCAGGGGTCAGTATTTATTGAATGTAACAGTAACTACTTCAAGCGGTAGTCAGACGACACAATTTGGATACTATCTCCCTTTTCAGAAGCCGACTATTAATACACCAAATGATAGTACAGATGCAAGTGTCCCGAGCTTAGCAGGTAAAGCTAATGAAAAACCTAATATTGATGTGACAATTCCTTATGTTCCTAAATTACCTAATGGCGCAAAGATGAAAGTATATTTGGTAACCGGAGGTTCGGATATTTCTAATTATGGAGGGAGTACGGATGGATTAGCTTATCCGGAAGGTTATAATATACTTGCCTCTAAAGATATATCTCCTAATAATGATGGGGATGGTTCTGCACGCCAAATTACTATTACCCAGTCTGATTATAAGTCTGGAGTTAATAAGATAGGAACAGATAAATTTAGAGCACTCACTGTTATCGAAGTAAATAATAACGTAAACGATGGTAATCCACGAGAACGTGGTTCCTGGTTTAGTGATGAAAGAAGAGCGACAGTACCAGTAGCTAAAGAAGCAACACCTGAAAAACCAACAGTTGCCTCTAGCGAAGCGAATGCCAATGTAACGGTAACACCAAGTGCGAATGCAGACCATGTAGAAATTAGCATTGGAAGCGACAAAGTTGTAGCTACGAAATCAGGGTCAAGCTGGAGCCTAACACCAACAAAATCAGGTGTCAGCATTGATGGAGTAAGTGGTGTTGTTACAATTTCCCATAATGCGGCTAGTGCAGGAACTCAAGTAAGTGCGACAGCTAAACATGGTAATAGTGAAGTTAGTGCTTCTTCAACACCAGTCAGCTTGCCATCAAAACGATATTATCCAATTCCCGATTCGTATAACGTAACATCGCAACCTTCTACTCCTACTCAGCCAGACCAAGGAGCTACTGAGACTCCAACAGCTCCATCTGAGCCAGCTCCACAACCGTCTCAACCAACTGCTTCGGGTCAACCTGCAAGTCCTGCTCCAGCTCCGACTCAAGCACCTAGAGCGGCAGCAAGTCCTTCAGTTAGCTCAACGAGCACACAAGCTCCAGCTCAAGAGCAAGTTGACAAGTCTGAACTTCATGCCTTGACTCAAGAGTTAGACCAACGCTTGAAAGCTTTGGCAACAGTATCTAATCCGAAAATCGATGCAGCCAAGGCGGTCCTCCTAGATGCTCAAAAAGCTCTGGAAGATAGTGCCTTGACAGAGCAAGGTCTACGTACTGCAGTAGAGTCTGTGAAGGCTGCCTTGGACTCTCTCAAAGATGTGAAAGCAAATGCTAGCGACAGCAAGCCTGCACAGGACAAGAAGGATACTAAGCAAGGAACGGAAGATAGTAAGGATTCAGATAAGATGACTGAAACAAACTCAGTTCCAGCAGGAGTGATTGTAGTCGGTCTACTCGCCCTTCTAGGCGTGATTGCCTTCTGGTTGGTTCGCCGTAAGAAAGAGTCAGAAATCCAGCAATTAATCACGGAATTGACAAGAGTTCTTGGACAGCTAGATGCAGAAAAAGCGGATAAAAAAGTCCTTGCCAAAGCCCAAAACCTTCTCCAAGAAACCCTTGATTTCGTGAAAGAGGAAAATGGCTCAGCAGAGACAGAAGCTAAACTAGTAGAGGAGCTTAAAGCAATCCTTGACAAACTCAAGTAAAACATGATTTATGAAATGTCAGACCTAAAAGACATTTCCGTTCACAAAAGCAGCGACGAGTAACCCTTGTCGTTGCTTTTTGGCTATTTTGGGGATAAGATCCGCCTTGACTAGCGAAAGAAAAGATTAGTCCAATAGTGCCCGATACGATTTTGCGTAGCAGAAAGCTTACAAATAAAATTGAATATAGTAAAATAGGATTAGAAATCTTAAGAAAGTTGGTCCTTTATTGGAAACGATAGTATTTTCAATCTCCGTTTTTTTAGCAGGGATTTTGTCCTTCTTTTCCCCTTGCATTTTTCCTCTGTTACCTGTTTATGCTGGGATTTTATTGGATAATCAGGAAAGCGCAAAAAGCTTTTCTTTATTTGGGAGAAAGGTTCTCTGGTCAGGCTTGATTCGAACACTTTGCTTTATCGCAGGTATTTCACTCATTTTCTTTATTCTAGGCTTTGGTGCTGGTTACTTTGGTCATATTCTCTATGCAAATTGGTTTCGATATGTTATGGGAACAATTATTATCATTTTGGGACTTCACCAGATGGAAATTTTTCATTTTAAGAAATTAGAGGTTCAAAAAAGCTTTACTTTTAAGAAATCAGAAGCCAATCGTTATTGGTCAGCCTTTTTACTCGGTATTACCTTTAGCTTTGGTTGGACGCCTTGTATTGCTCCAGTTTTAAGTTCTGTTTTAGCGCTTGCGGCTTCTGGAGGCAATGGAGCTTGGCAAGGTGCTATCTATACTCTTATTTACACTCTGGGGATGGCTCTTCCTTTCTTGGTCTTGGCTCTAGCTTCAGGTGTAGTCATGCCTTATTTTAGTAAAATCAAACGTCATATGATGCTAATGAAGAAAATTGGTGGTTTCCTCATTATTTTAATGGGAATTTTGTTACTATTAGGACAAGTAAATGTTCTAGCTGGAATTTTTGAATAAAGGAGAAAATGATGAAAAAAGTAATGTTTGCTGGCTTAAGTCTCTTGTCATTAGTTGTATTGATGGCCTGTGGTGAGGAAGAAACTAAAAAAACTCAAGCCCCACAACAGCCAAAACAAGAAACGCCTGTACAGCAAATTGCTGTTGGGAAAGATGCTCCAGACTTCACCTTGCAATCCATGGATGGTAAAGAAGTCAAGTTATCTGATTTTAAGGGTAAAAAGGTTTACTTGAAGTTTTGGGCTTCCTGGTGTGGTCCATGTAAGAAAAGTATGCCTGAGTTGATGGAATTAGCTGCAAAACCAGATCGCGATTTCGAAATTCTTAGTGTCATTGCACCAGGAATTCAAGGTGAAAAAACTGTTGATCAATTCCCACAATGGTTCCAAGAACAAGGATATAAAGATATCCCAGTTCTTTATGATACTAAAGCAACAACCTTCCAAGCTTATCAAATTCGAAGCATTCCTACAGAATACCTAATTGATAGTCAAGGAAAGATTGGAAAGATTCAATTTGGTGCTATCAGTAATGCGGATGCAGAAGCAGCATTTAAAGAAATGAACTAGAATCGATAAAAATCTGATTACAAGATGTAGTCAGATTTTTTTTAGAAAAATATTTTATAAATAGTCACAAATCTCCTATATTTATGGTAAAATAGAATCATCATTTTATTTGGAGAAGAAATATGAATATATTTAGAACAAAGAATGTAAGTTTGGATAAAACGGAGATGCACAGGCATTTGAAGTTATGGGATTTGATTTTGCTGGGTATCGGAGCCATGGTAGGGACAGGCATCTTTACAATTACAGGTACTGCAGCTGCCACACTTGCTGGTCCAGCCCTAGTGATTTCAATCGTCATTTCTGCCTTGTGTGTGGGATTATCAGCCCTCTTTTTTGCAGAATTTGCTTCACGAGTACCTGCTACAGGTGGTGCCTACAGTTATCTCTATGCTATTTTAGGAGAATTCCCAGCCTGGTTGGCTGGTTGGTTAACCATGATGGAGTTCATGACAGCCATATCAGGCGTAGCTTCGGGTTGGGCAGCTTATTTTAAAGGCTTGCTCTCTCAATACGGGATAGCCCTTCCTCAGCCTTTAAATGGTACCTTTAATCCTCAAGCAGGGACATTTGTTGATTTATTGCCTATTCTTGTCTTGGTATTGGTGACCTCGCTTGTTTTACTCAATGCTAAAGCAGCCTTACGCTTTAATTCTATTCTAGTTATTTTGAAATTCTCGGCTTTAGCTCTCTTTGTTTTAGTAGGAATTTGGCATATCAAACTTGATAATTGGAGTAATTTTGCTCCTTATGGTTTTGGACAAATCTATGGTGCTAGTACTGGTATTATGGCTGGTGCCTCCTTAATGTTCTTCGGTTTTTTGGGATTTGAATCCATCTCTATGGCTGTAGATGAGGTCAAGACTCCTCAAAAAAATATTCCTAGAGGGATTGTCTTATCGCTTTCTATCGTAACCATTCTCTATGCCTTGGTGACGCTTGTTTTGACTGGTGTGGTTCACTATAGTCATTTAAATGTCAATGATGCCGTTGCCTTTGCCCTTCGTAGCGTTGGGATCAGTTGGGCAGCCAACTATGTGTCATTAGTGGCTATCTTGACCTTGATTACAGTTTGTATCTCGATGACCTATGCCCTATCGCGTATGATTTACAGTTTAGCGCGCGATGGCTTAATGCCTGCCGCCTTTAAAGAACTAACGAAGACTAGCAAGGTACCAAAGAATGCTACTATTTTAACAGGTCTAGCTTCAGCAGTAGCAGCAGGAATGTTCCCTCTTGCTAGTATCGCAGCCTTCTTAAATATTTGTACCTTAGCCTACTTGATTATGCTAGCTTACGGCCTGATTCGCTTACGGAAAGAAAAAGGCATGCCCAAAGCAGGCGAATTTAAAACACCATTGGTACCCCTGTTACCGATTTTATCAATCATCATTTGTTTATCCTTTATGTTACAGTATAATATGGAAACTTGGATTGCTTTCCTAGTTGCCTTGTTAGTAGGAAGTATTATTTACTTCACTTATGGCTATAAGCATTCTACCATAGAAGAATAAAGTAAAAGTCTGTTGAGTTGTTGAAACTCAGCAGATTTTTATATGTGAAAGAAATTTCAAATTTTTTCTAAAAATATCTTGACAGATTAAGTTTTTAGGAGTAGAATGTTTACTAGTTAATTAAACAGTTAAGGAGTTGTTCATGAAGAAACAAAATTTATTTTTAGTCTTGTTAAGTGTCTTTCTTTTATTGCTAGGAGCCTGTAGTCAAAAGGAAAGTCAGACAGGAAAGGGGATGAAAATTGTGACCAGTTTTTATCCTATCTATGCTATGGTTAAGGAAGTATCTGGTGACTTGAATGATGTTCGGATGATTCAGTCAAGTAGTGGGATTCACTCCTTTGAACCTTCGGCAAATGATATCGCAGCCATCTATGATGCAGATGTCTTTGTTTACCATTCACATACGCTCGAATCTTGGGCAGGAAGTTTAGATCCCAATCTAAAAAAATCCAAAGTGAAGGTTTTAGAGGCTTCAGAGGGAATGACTTTAGACCGCGTCCCAGGGCTAGAAGATGTAGAAGCAGGGGATGGAGTTGATGAAAAAACGCTCTATGACCCTCACACTTGGCTAGATCCTGAAAAAGCTGGCGAAGAAGCTCAGATTATCGCTGATAAGCTTTCGGAGGCGGATAGTGAGCATAAAGAAACTTACCAAAAAAATGCGCAAGCCTTTATCAAAAAAGCTCAAGAATTGACTAAGAAATTCCAGCCTAAATTTGAAAAAGCGACTCAGAAAACATTTGTAACACAACATACAGCCTTTTCTTATTTAGCTAAGCGATTTGGACTCAATCAACTTGGTATTGCAGGTATCTCTCCGGAACAAGAACCAAGTCCAAGACAACTAACAGAAATTCAGGAATTTGTTAAAACCTATAAGGTTAAAACGATTTTTACAGAAAGTAACGCTTCTTCAAAAGTAGCTGAAACTCTTGTCAAATCAACAGGTGTAGGTCTTAAAACTCTGAATCCTTTAGAGGCAGACCCACAAAATGACAAGACCTATTTAGAAAATCTTGAAGAAAATATAAGTGTTCTAGCAGAAGAATTAAAGTGAGGAAAAAATGAAAATCAATAAAAAATATCTAGCAGGTTCAGTGGCAGTTCTTGCCCTAAGTGTTTGTTCCTATGAACTTGGTCGTTACCAAGCTGGTCAGGCTAAGAAAGAGTCTAATCGAGTTGCTTATATAGATGGTAATCAGGCTGGTCAAAAGGCAGAGAACTTAACACCAGATGAAGTCAGTAAGAGAGAGGGAATCAATGCTGAACAAATTGTTATCAAGATTACGGATCAAGGTTATGTGACTTCTCATGGAGACCATTATCATTACTATAATGGCAAGGTTCCTTATGATGCCATCATCAGTGAAGAGCTCCTCATGAAAGATTCGAATTATCAGTTGAAGGATTCAGACATTGTCAATGAAATCAAGGGTGGTTATGTCATTAAGGTAAACGGTAAATACTATGTTTACCTTAAAGATGCGGCCCATGCGGATAATATTCGGACAAAAGAAGAGATTAAACGTCAGAAGCAGGAACATAGTAGTAATCACGGTGGCGGTTCAAACAATCAGGCGGTAGTTGCAGCCAGAGCCCAAGGACGTTATACAACGGATGATGGTTATATCTTCAATGCCTCTGATATCATTGAAGATACAGGCGATGCCTATATTGTTCCTCATGGCAATCACTTCCACTATATTCCTAAGAGTGATTTGTCTGCCAGTGAATTAGCTGCTGCCCAAGCCTTCTTATCTGGAAAAGGCGGTCAATTAAGTACGGTTGAATATCGTTCTAGCAGGGGAGAAACAAGATCTAGTGTGAGAACGAGTCCATCTGAAACTCCTCAAAATCTTACAACAACTCCTGAGAGTCAAAATGAGGATTTAGCTAGTCTCCTTCAAGAATTGTACGCTTTGCCACTTAGCCAACGTCATGTGGAGTCTGATGGATTAGTATTTGACCCAGCACAGATTACAAAACGTACTGCAAATGGTGTGGCAGTACCTCACGGAGATCATTTCCATTTCATTCCTTATTCGCAAATGTCTGCCTTGGAAGAAAAATTGGCTCGAAATCTACCAATTGGAGGTCAGCCAGTTCAAAAGCATTCTGATAATACGAAACCAAGCAGTCCTGCGAAACCAAGTTCAGCCATTAAAGCAAACTTTAATCTCAATACGCAGGCACCGAATAGAGCAACTGGAGGAGCCTATACAACGGATGATGGGTATGTCTTTAGTCCAACAGATGTGATTGAAGATACAGGTGACGCTTTTGTTGTACCGCATGGAAATCATTTTCACTATATTCCTAAGAGTGATTTGTCTGCAGGAGAATTGGCTGCAGCCCAAGCCTATTGGAATGGGAAGCAGGGGTCTCGTCCTTCTTCAAGTTCTAGTCATAATGCAAATCCAGCTCAACCAAGCTTGTCAGAGAACCACAATTTGACTGTCACTCCAACTTATCATCAAAATCAAGGGGAAGACATTCCAAGCCTTTTACGTGAATTGTATGCTAAACCCTTATCAGAACGCCATGTAGAATCGGATGGACTAGTATTTGACCCGGCACAAATAACAAATCGTACAGCTAATGGTGTTGCTGTACCGCACGGAGACCATTATCACTTTATCCCTTATTCACAAATGTCACCTTTGGAAGAAAAATTGGCTCGTATGATAGCTATTAAGGGACAAAATGGTGCAGTCTTGCCGGGAATGAATTATTTGAAACCAGCACCAAAACCGCAAGCTCAACCATCAACTGAGAAAAAACAAACTGATTTTACAGTAGAACAGGTTGTTAGAAAAGTTGGGGAAGGATATGTTGTGGAAATTGCTGGTGTCAGTCACTATGTTTTTGCTAAAGACTTGGCTAAGGATAAGATTGATGCTATTGAAAATCTCTTGTCTAAGAAAACTCAAGAGACACATGCTCTAGTTGCTAAAAAAGAAAATGTCGCTTCTCGTGACCAAGAATTTTATGATAAAGCCTACAATCTGTTAACCCAGGCTCATAAAGCCTTGTCTGAAAATAAAGGTCGCGTTTCTGATTTCCAAACTTTAGACAAATTAGCAGAGCGCTTGAATGATGAATCTTCTAATAAAGTAAAATTGGTAGATGATTTATTGGCATTCCTAGCACCAATTACCCATCCAGAGCGACTTGGCAAACCAAATGCTCAAATTGCCTATACAGACGATGAAATTAAATTAGCGAAATTAGCAGGTAAATATACAACAGAGGATGGCTATATCTTTGATGAGCATGATATTGAAAGTGATGAAGGAAATGCCTACGTCACTCCACACTTGAACCATAGCCACTGGATTAAAAAAGACAGCTTATCTGAAGCTGAAAGAGCAGCAGCTCAGGCTTATGCTAAAGAAAAAGGCTTACAAGCTCCAAATTCTACTGAAGCAACAGAAGCAAAACCAGAGGCAACAGGGACAGAAGCTATCTATAACCGCGTAAAAGCTGAGAAAAAGGTACCATTAGAAAAAATACCGAATCATTTACAGTATACTGTAGCTGTACAAAATGGTCACTTTATAATTCCTCACTTTGATCACTATCATAACCTTAAGTTTGCATGGTTTGATGAAGGACTTTACTCAGCTCCTGAAGGCTATACCTTAGAAGATTTATTTGCGACAGTGAAATACTACGTTGAACATCCTGACCAACGTCCTCATTCAGATAATGGTTGGGGTAATGCTAGCGACCATGTTCGTAAAAATAAGGCAGACCAAAACGGTAAACCTGATGAAGATAAGGAACATGATGAAGTAAGTGAGCCAACTCATTCTGAATCTGATGAAAAAGAGAATCACGCTGGTTTAAATCCTTCAGCAGATAATCTTTATAGACCAAGCACTGATGCGGAAGAGACAGAGGAAGAAGCTGAAGATACTACAGATGAGGATGAAGTTCCACAAGTAGAGCGTTCTGTTATTGACGTTAAGATAGCAGAGGCGGAGACCTTGCTAGAAAAAGTAACAGATTCTCGTACTCGCCAAAATGCTATGGAGACATTGTCTGGTCTAAACAGCAGTCTTCTTTTCGGAACGAAAGACAGTAACACTATTTCAGCAGAATTAGATAGGCTCTTGGCTTTGTTAAAAGAGAGTCAACCGACTCCTATATAGTAGTAAAAAGAATGAAGCATATTTTATGGAGAAGTAACCTTTCGTGTTGCTTCTCTTTTTTAGAAGAAAGTAACAGAAACTTGACAGAAGTATAATAGATTGAATCTAGAATAGTACACCTTGACTTCTAAAATATTGTTAGAAATTGATTTGACTGTCCTGATCAATTTGTCCTATTCTTATTTCATTTCTCTATAATTTTAAATAGTAAACTATTTACTGGTTAATTAAATGGTTAAATAAGCGGTTTAGAAAAATTGTTTAACCGAGAAAAAAGAAGTTAAGAAAAAGTTTCATCATTTATTGAAATGAGGGATTTATGAAATTCAGTAAAAAATATATAGCAGCTGGATCAGCTGTTATCGTATCCTTGAGTCTATGTGCCTATGGACAAAACCAGCATCGTTCGCAGGAAAATAAGGACAATAATCGTGTCTCTTATGTGGATGGCAGTCAGTCAAGTCAGAAAAGTGAAAACTTGACACCAGATCAGGTTAGCCAGAAAGAAGGAATTCAGGCTGAGCAAATTGTCATCAAAATTACAGATCAGGGCTATGTAACGTCACACGGTGACCACTATCATTACTATAATGGGAAAGTTCCTTATGATGCCCTCTTTAGTGAAGAACTTTTGATGAAGGATCCAAACTATCAACTTAAAGACGCTGATATTGTTAATGAGGTCAAGGGTGGCTATATCATCAAGGTCGATGGAAAATATTATGTCTACCTGAAAGATGCAGCTCATGCTGATAATGTTCGAACCAAAGATGAAATCAATCGTCAAAAACAAGAACATGTCAAAGATAATGAGAAGGTCAGCTCAGATGTCGCTGTAGCAAGGTCTCAGGGACGTTATACGACAGATGATGATTATGTCTTTAATCCAGCTGATATTATCGAAGATACGGGTGATGCTTATATCGTTCCTCACGGAGGTCACTATCACTACATTCCAAAAAGTGATTTGTCTGCTAGTGAATTAGCAGCAGCAAAAGCTCATTTAGCTGGCAAAAATACGCAACCAAGTCAGCTAAGCTATTCTTCAACAGCTAGTGATAATACTAATCAAGCTATAGAGAAAGAATCAACTAGCAAGCCAGAAAGCAAAGCTGAAAATCTCCAAAGTCTATTGAAAGAACTCTACGATTCACCTAGTGACCAACGTTACAGTGAATCAGACGGTCTGGTTTTTGACCCTGCTAAGATTATCAGTCGTACGCCAAATGGAGTTGCGATTCCGCATGGCGACCATTATCACTTTATTCCTTACAGCAAACTCTCTCCTTTAGAAGAAAAGATTGCTAGAATGGTGCCTATAGGCGGAACTGGTTCTACGGTCTCTACAAATGAAAAACCTCATGAAGCAGCGTCTAGTCTAGGAAGTCTTTCAAGTAGTCCATCTACTTTGAATCATGCCTCATTACTTACAAATAAGCCTATCTCTTCAACATCTGATGGTTATATCTTTAATCCTAAAGATATTGTCGAGGAAACAGCAACAGCTTATATTGTAAGACATGGTGATCATTTCCATTACATTCCAAAATCGACCGTAATTGGGCAACCGACTCTTCCAAACAATGGTCTAGTAGCACCTTCGCCGTCTCTTGCAGCCAATCCTAGTGTTTCACATGAGGAACATGAAGAAGGTGGACACGGCTTTGATGCCAATCGTATTATTGCTGAAGATGAATCAGGTTTTGTCATGAGTTACGGAGACCACAATCACTACATCAAGGTGCAAACTAAGGGATATGAAGTAGCCTTGAAAAACAAGATTCCAGCCCTGAAATCCAACTATCAGCCTGGGGCCTTTGATGAGAAAACAGTTTTAGCAAAAGTAGATCAACTTCTTGCTGAAAGTCGAAACGTCTATAAAGAGGATCCAATCAAACAAAGACAGATTGAGTTAGCCTTAGGACAGTTTACTGAAAGTTTGAAAAAAATAAAAGTTAGTTGATTGATTACTTCTCTAAATTTTGGGCACACTAAAAAGAGGTCTTGACACCTAAACTTTAAAATTAAAGCATACTGAATCCGTGCTGCTGTGCGAAGCGAATAGCGTCTTGGACGAACATTGTCTTATCTGGATTTCTTATTTCTGTAAGGCCTTGTAATCTTGGATTATAACTCTCCTGTTTTAGGAGTACATGGTAGATAGCAACCAATAATCTGCGACAGATAGCAAGGAAGAAGTAGAAAGTCTTTTGAACAAGGCAAATCAACTCTTGGAGCAAATCCAAGAAGAAGGAATCAGACAATCCTTGGCAGAAGAAGTAGAAAATCTCAAAGCTGCTACAAACAAGGCTGATGCAGACTTGGATGAAGTAAACAGCCAGGTAAAAGATGTATTGACTCGTATCGCTAGTGCCCTTCAACAAGAAAAGGAAAATGCAGAGCAAGATCCTCAGACACTTGTACTCTATCAAAAACTCTACGATATTCTCATATCGCTTCACTCTTATTTAGAAAGTAATAATGGATCTGATGCGGACTTTGATAAAGTGGATGCATTACTAGATCAACTTTCTGCTAAGAGTAAAGACAAAGCAGCTTTACTTGAATTGACAAAAGCTATTCTAGTTTTGAATCACCAAATCCAGTCAAAAGCTAGCGCAAGTGAAGAAACAAGTCCAGCAAGAAATGCTGAAGCAAATGGTGATAAGACAAGTACCGAAACAGAAACATCAACAGCTACGGAATCTAACAGTGAAACTGCTAGCGACGAAAACAAACCAAGCAACGCAAGAGATTCTAAACCTGCTGAATTAGCTTCAGAAAAGGTAACAACAGAATCTACAACAAGTACTGGAAACTAAGAAAAACCAGCAGAATAAAAAGAAAGGCGAAGTAGCTGAGCTACCTCGTCTTTTTAGTCTTTATAAGCTACGATACCAATGATGGTATCAACTGCACGTTCCATGGTCTGAAGGCTGACGTATTCAAAACGTCCGTGCATATTTTCTCCTCCCGCAAAGATATTCGGAGTTGGGATTCCCATAAAGGAAATCTTAGAGCCGTCTGTCCCTCCACGAATTGGTTCGATAATAGGAGTGATACCCAGCTCTTCCATAACGGCTTTAGCAATGGTAATTGGAGTCATATCTTTTTCAATGACTTCTTTCATATTGTAGTACTGATCTGTCAAGTTTAGGGTGACACGGTCGCTACCAAGTTCTTGATTCATCTGATCAGCGATAGACTGCATAGCTGCTTTACGCGCTTCAAAGGCATCTTTTTCAAAATCACGAATAATGTAGCTTGCACGCGCCTCCTCGACACTACCAGTCACATCCATAAGATGGTAGAACCCTTGGTAACCATCCGTTAACTCAGGTCTGTCATTCTCTGGAAGTTGATTATGAAAATCAATTGCTAGCTGAAGGGCGTTGACCATTTGCCCTTTGGCAGTACCAGGGTGGACATTACGGCCTTGGAAATGCAATTCAGCACCCGCTGCTGAAAAGGTCTCGTACTGAAGCTCACCTAGTGGGCCACCATCAACAGTGTAGGCAAAATCCACATCAAAATCTTCTGCATCAAATTTATTGGCACCAACACCGATTTCCTCATCTGGACCAAAACCAACACGAATCTCACAGTGCTTGATTTCAGGGTGGGCAGTTAGATATTCAATGGCAGTCATAATTTCAGCAATCCCTGACTTGTCATCAGCACCTAGCAAGGTTGTTCCATCGGTTGTGATGAGCGTTTGTCCGGGATATTTCTCAAGACTCTTGAAGTCGGCTGGATCGAGTTTGAAACCAGAATTCCCTAGTTCAATCACACCACCATCGTAGTTTTCAATTACCTGGGGATTAACTCCTTCGGCATTAAAGTCAGCAGTATCCATGTGGGAGATAAAGCCAATCTTACGCGTTAAAGATGGATCATTGGCTGGCAAGGTTCCAATAGCAAAACCATTCGGAAGGTAGTAGACATTTTGCAGTCCAACACGTTTCATTTCAGGAATAAGAACATTGGTTGCAAAGTCAACCTGACTCTGTGTACTTGGAGTAGTAGTAGAGTGTTCATCAGAGCGCGTGTTGACCTTAACGTAGGTCAAGAAGCGGTTCAAGAGATTTGGATAAGTCATAAAAAACTCCTTTTGAATTCATTTTTTCCATTGTATCATAGAAAGAAGAGAAAAACAAAAGACAGAAGTTAGGGCAATCTGCTATGTTAGCGTTTACTTATCAGTGGATTCATGATAAAATAAACTTGATAAAAATATCACAAGGAAGCGATTATGAAAAAAGCAATTTTAATGATGACTTTCGGTTCGCCAGAAGAGATTACCTTTGAAGGTGTAGCTGATTTTTTCACAAATATTCGTCGTGGAGTGAGACCTCAAGACCATGAGATTCAAACTCTCTATGATAATTATGTGCGAATTGGAGGTACTCCTCTGCAAAAAATTACCCGTCAAGAGGTTGCCTTGGTAGAAGCTAGGCTAGGAAATGAATATAGTGTTTATTTTTCCAATAAATTTTCCAGACCTTTTATTCCAGATGTGATTGGTCAGATGGAAGCAGACGGCATTGAACAGTGTATTTGCTTGATTTTGGAGCCCCATTATTCTTTTTACTCTGTCATGGGCTATGAGAAATTTTTAGAAAGCAAGCAAATTCAATTTTTGGTCATTAAGGACTGGTATCAGGAGGAAGCGCTCTTAAACTATTGGGCAGATGAAATTGCTAAGATTTTAAAAGAAGAAGTAAAGCAAGATAGCTTTAAAGTCATCTTTTCAGCCCACAGTGTGCCCATTTTTGCCTTGGATTTTGGTGATCCCTATATCGATCAAATTTTCGAAAATAGCAAGTTAGTCGCTGAAAAACTAGGTTTGAGTTCCGAGCAATATACAAATACCTGGCAAAGTGAGAGTGATATTGGGATTCCATGGATTAAGCCAGATGTATTAGAATATCTCAGAGAACAGACAGAACATCCAGACAATTATATTTTTGTTCCTATCAGCTTCATTAGCGAGCATATTGAGGTCTTGTTTGATAATGATGTGGAATGTTATGACTTGTGTCAAGAATTGGGTGTGAACTACCATCGTCCACCAATGCCAAATACGGATTCTCGTTTAATTGATGCCTTGGTCAATACAGTCAGAGCCAATGAACATCAAGAGTTTAAGGAATTTCTCCCGGAAGAAGAAACCTTTGATGAATTAGTTCCTTCAGACGAGACGAAAAACATTTTGGCTGAATCTCAAGATTTACAAATGCCAGAATTTGTGAAAAAACTGATTGAGAAAAAAGGGCGGGAGAATGTTAAGATGCCTTATCTTATCAAAAAAATGCTTGAGAAAGCAGGCAAGTTACCCAAAGAGTAAAGAAAAAAGGATTTAGCTTTCTTTGCGCTAGATCCTTTTAAACGATTATTTTTTCTCAAGAAGAGCTTTGATTTCTTGAAGGACTTCCAATTCGGTTGGTTTTTTTTCGTCAGTTTTTTCTTCCTTTATGCCAGTCAGTTTCTGTGCTTTTTCAATACCCTTGATAATAAAGAAGAGGGCGGTACCCACAAAGATAAAATTGATAATAGCACTTAAAAAGTTACCATAGCCGACTCCATGCCAAGAAAGTTGAGCGATACGTTCGACTTTAGCAGCTTTCAAAGCGGGATTTAAAATAAGAGGAGTGATAATGTCGTTTACAAGTGAAGTAACGATAGCACCAAAAGAAGAGGCAATGACAACACCGACAGCAAGGTCAATCACATTTCCTCGAAGCAAGAATGATTTTAGATTTTTTAACATACTGTTTTCCTTTCAACGTTTCGTGTTTCATTGTATCCTAAATCATTATAGAAGGCAATTAAAAGGCTCATAAATGGAGCATTATTTTCTAAAAATATAGACCTTGCTCAAGATATAATTGATGATAATAATGAGTATTTGTGCAATTATTGTTTCAATAGCATTTATCTTATCAATGTTTTCATTTACGAATTGACCTATGATGTGAGGAAATTGGGTTACAAAGAGAAAAGTTAAAAACAAGTCTAACAGAAAAGTAGAAAGGCGAGCAAGAGAAAATTTCACTAAACGGATAAGTCGATTCTTCCTTGCTTGCTTAAATACAATCGTATCATTTGTGATAAAGGCAAATAGGATACCAATAATATTTGCTAGGGCAGTAGCAAGGAGTTCCTGATGACTTAGTTGATAAATGACTAGTCGTGAGAGAATCGAAACTAGAGTTGTTGCAAGGCCAAAAAAGAGATAGGCTAAGATTTCATTGTTAAAAAATTTTTGAATAGGTTTTTTCATGCTTTAAGTATAGCATAAAGCAGGCTATTGTGCTATACTAGTAAGGTTGAATAAAGCAACCCTTGGTGCTTAGCTTCTTTCACCAAGCATATTACACGCGGATAACCGCCAAAGGAGAAAAAATGAAAAAATTAACTATTCGTGATGTTGCAGATATTGCAATCGTTGCTGCTATTTATGTCGTTTTGACTGTCACACCGCCCCTAAATGCCATCAGCTATGGTGCTTATCAGTTTCGTATTTCAGAAATGATGAACTTTATGGCTTTTTACAATCCCAAGTACATCATCGGAGTTACTATCGGTTGTATGATTGCTAATTTCTTTAGCTTCGGACTACTAGATGTCTTTGTTGGTGGCGGATCAACCTTGGTATTCCTCAGTTTAGGTGTTTGGCTTTTTGCAAAATATAGCAAGGATTACCTCTTTAACGGATTGATTCGAAAAGATCATTTCTTCTTTTCAATCCTCTTTTCAATTTCCATGTTTACCATCGCTGCAGAGTTAAATATTGTAGCAGAATTACCATTTTTCCTTACTTGGTTTACAACAGGAATCGGTGAATTTGCCTCATTGATTATTGGAGCGATTATCATTGGTAAAATTGGTCGTCGAATCGATTTAAGCAAATAGAAGAAGACAAGCTAGGTAGCCTTTACCTGGCTTTTTCTTATAGAAAATTTCTAAGGAAACTTGACAAGCTTTTCTGATTATAGTATACTTTTCAAGTAAGCTGATTTAGCTCAGTTGGCAGAGCGCATCCATGGTAAGGATGAGGTCGCCGGTTCAATCCCGGCAATTAGCATGATATGTATAGGGAAACTCTTGAATACGAGAGTTTTTTGTTATACTCGATCGAAAAAATTTCTTATTGACAAAATCAAGTATCTCTAGTAATATAGAATATGCGATGAGTCGATAGGTAGTCTTCGGACTACTATTGAGCATAAGGAGGTCATAACGCAGGAGCGGACCTTGATGAGTTGTGTGAACCTGCTTATCACATGAAGATGCCTCTTAGTCCTTGGTCTAGCGACTGGGGATTTTTATTTTTCAAAAAATGATAAAAAAGCTTTGCAATTCATGGAAAAAGTAGTATAATACTTCTATTATAGAAATTTTTAGAAAATTCCGAAAGAGGTTATTTATGGGATATACAGTTGCTGTAGTCGGCGCGACAGGTGCTGTCGGTGCTCAGATGATAAAAATGTTGGAAGAATCAACACTTCCAATCGATAAAATTCGTTTACTTGCTTCTGCACGTTCAGCAGGCAAGACTTTGAAATTTAAAGACCAAGATATTACGATTGAAGAAACGACTGAGACAGCTTTTGAGGGAGTTGATATTGCTCTCTTTTCAGCAGGTGGTTCGACATCAGCTAAGTATGCACCATACGCAGTTAAAGCTGGAGCGGTAGTAGTAGATAATACATCTTACTTCCGTCAAAATCCAGACGTTCCTTTGGTTGTTCCAGAGGTCAATGCTCACGCACTTGATGCCCACAATGGGATCATTGCCTGCCCTAACTGTTCAACAATTCAAATGATGGTGGCTCTTGAGCCAGTTCGCCAAAAATGGGGCTTGGACCGTATCATTGTTTCAACTTACCAAGCAGTTTCAGGTGCTGGTATGGGAGCAATTCTTGAGACACAACGTGAACTTCGTGAAGTCTTGAATGATGGTGTAACCCCACGTGATTTGCATGCCGAAATCTTGCCTTCAGGTGGTGACAAGAAACATTATCCTATCGCCTTTAATGCTCTTCCACAAATTGATGTCTTCACTGACAATGATTACACTTATGAAGAGATGAAGATGACTAAGGAAACTAAGAAAATCATGGAAGATGATAGTATTGCCGTTTCAGCAACATGTGTTCGTATTCCAGTCTTATCAGCTCACTCTGAGTCTGTTTATATCGAAACAAAAGAAGTGGCTCCAATCGAAGAAGTCAAAGCAGCTATCGCAGCCTTCCCGGGTGCTGTTCTTGAAGATGATGTAGCTCATCAAATTTATCCTCAAGCTATCAATGCAGTTGGTTCGCGTGATACCTTTGTTGGTCGTATCCGTAAAGACTTGGATGCTGAAAAAGGAATCCACATGTGGGTTGTTTCAGACAACCTGCTCAAAGGTGCTGCTTGGAACTCAGTTCAGATTGCTGAAACTCTTCATGAACGTGGCTTGGTTCGTCCAACAGCTGAATTGAAATTTGAATTAAAATAGTCATATCGTTTAGGAGTTCAGATGAACTCCTTCTTTGAAATAGAGAGGTGTTTTCATGTCTTATCAAGATTTAAAAGAGTGTAAAATCATCACAGCCTTTATTACCCCCTTCCATCAGGATGGTTCCATCAACTTTGATGCTATTCCAGCCTTGATTGAGCATTTGTTGGCTCATCATACGGATGGAATTCTTCTCGCAGGGACCACTGCTGAGAGTCCAACCTTGACTCACGATGAAGAGTTGGAGTTGTTTGCGGCTGTACAAAAGATTGTCAATGGACGCGTTCCTTTGATTGCGGGTGTTGGTACCAATGATACGCGTGACTCTATCGAGTTTGTCAAAGAAGTCGCGGAATTCGGCGGTTTTGCTGCTGGACTTGCTATCGTACCATACTATAACAAGCCTTCTCAAGAAGGGATGTATCAGCACTTTAAAGCTATTGCAGATGCTTCTGACTTACCAATTATTATCTATAATATTCCAGGGCGTGTAGTTGTTGAATTAACTCCAGAAACCATGCTTCGTTTGGCTGACCATCCAAATATTATCGGTGTCAAAGAATGTACCAGCTTGGCAAATATGGCTTACTTGATTGAGCACAAACCTGAAGAATTCTTGATATATACAGGTGAGGATGGAGATGCTTTCCATGCCATGAACCTTGGTGCTGACGGGGTTATTTCTGTTGCCTCTCATACAAATGGGGATGAAATGCACGAGATGTTTACTGCCATTGCAGAAAGCGATATGAAGAAAGCCGCAGCTATTCAACGTAAATTCATTCCTAAAGTCAATGCCCTCTTCTCTTATCCAAGTCCTGCTCCTGTTAAGGCGGTTCTCAACTATATGGGATTTGCAGCTGGCCCAACTCGTCTGCCTCTTGTTCCAGCACCAGAAGAAGATGCCAAACGCATTATCAAAGTCGTCGTAGATGGCGACTACGAAGCAACTAAGGCAACTGTAACAGGGGTTTTAAGACCAGATTATTAATGAAGACAATAAAATCCATGACCGAATGAAGGATCATGGATTTTTCTTATTTTCCTAAACAGAATTGGCTAAAGAGTTGGGTGATGAGTTCATCTGGAGCAGCATCACCAGTGATTTCTCCGAGGATTTCCCAAGTACGAGTCAAGTCAACTTGAAGTAAATCAACTGGCATACCCAGTTCAAGACCTTGATTAACGGCTTGTAGGCTTTCAACTGCTTTTTCAATCAGGGAAATGTGACGGGCATTAGACAAGTAAGTAGCATCTTGCTCAACCAAACCAGCATTTTCAAAGAAGAGGTTGTTGATTCTCTCTTCAATCTGATCGATGTTTTGGTTTTTAAGGACTGAAATGCGAATGACATCTTCTGGAAGTTCAGAGGTTTCAATAACTTCTGGCAGGTCAGTTTTGTTAAGGAGAATAATTCGGTTGGTTTCTTGGCTGATTTCTAGGAGTTGGCGGTCTTGGGCGGTTAGTGGTTCACTAGCATTTAACACTAGTAGTACTAGGTCAGCTTCCTTGAGGGCTTTTTTCGAACGCTCGACACCGATTTGTTCAACGATATCATCCGTTTCACGAATACCGGCCGTGTCAATCAATTTTAGAGGAACACCGTTGATGTTGACGTATTCTTCGATGACATCACGGGTTGTACCAGCAATATCTGTGACGATTGCCTTGTCTTCACGCAAGAGGTTGTTGAGAAGGCTTGATTTCCCAACGTTAGGGCGTCCGATGATAGCCGTTGAAATTCCTTCACGGAGGATTTTACCGCGGCGGGCTGTCCTGAGGAGATTGGTTAGCAATTGCTCAAACTCCATAGTCTTCTCTCGGACAACAGCAGTAGTGGCTTCCTCAACATCGTCGTACTCAGGATAATCGATATTGACCTCAACTTGGGCAAGTGTGTTAAGGATTTCTTGACGGGTATTGTTAATCAGGTCAGAAAGGGAGCCGTCTAATTGCTTAACTGCAATGTTCATGGCCTTGTCAGTCTTGGCACGGATGATGTCCATCACTGCCTCAGCCTGTGTCAAATCTACACGACCGTTTAGAAAGGCCCGTTTAGTAAATTCACCAGGTTCAGCCAATCGAGCTCCTTCACGGATAGCTAGTTGGAGAATTTCATTAGTCACCGCAATCCCACCGTGGGTGTTAATCTCGATAATATCCTCACGAGTGAAGGTCTTTGGAGACTTCATGGCTCCAACCATAACCTCGTCCATGACTTTTCCTGTCTGAGGGGCAACGATGTGACCGTAGTTGAGAGTGTGGCTGGCAACCTTGTTCAAGTCTTTTCCTTTAAAAATCTTTTGCGCAATAGCAAAACTTTCTGTTCCGCTTAGGCGGACAATACCAATAGCCCCTTCACCTAGTGGAGTAGAGATAGCAGCGATGGTATCAAATTCACGTGTAATCATAATGTTTCCTTTAATAAATAGCTCTCTTCTTGGAAATTTTTCCAAGTCTCTTTTCAAATTGTAACAAATTTAGGATATTTCTTCAATGGATGCTACTTGGGGATTGAAAAAGCCTAAGCAATTCTGCTTAAGCTAGCTTATTTGGTGCGCATTTCCCCTTGTGGGAAGTAAGTTCCTTCTGGCATGTCGTTGATGATGACATGGACAGCAGATTGAGGGGCTCCAGTGTTACGGACAATAGCTTCTGTTACTTCCTTAGCAAGAGCTTTCTTTTGCTCGAGCGTGCGTCCTTCAAATAAATCGATGCGTACAAATGGCATAATAGCTTCCTCCACTAGTTTTTGATTTCTTCTATTTTACCACATTTTGCCGTTTAAAGCTTAAGAAAATTATGATATACTAGAATGTAGCAAAAATTTAGAAATGGACGTGAAGCAAGAAACATGGCACAGTTGTATTATCGTTATGGGACCATGAACTCTGGTAAGACGATTGAGATTCTCAAGGTGGCCTATAACTATGAGGAGCAAGGAAAAGGTGTTGTGATTATGACCTCGGCTCTGGATACGCGTGACGGTGTTGGCTATGTGTCGAGTCGAATTGGCATGAAACGCCCTGCCCTTGCGATTGAGGAAACAACGGATATCTTTGGCTATATCCGAGACCTACCAGAAAAACCTTATTGTGTTTTGGTCGATGAAGCCCAGTTTCTTAAACGCCACCATGTTTACGACCTAGCTCGTGTTGTGGACGAGTTAGACATACCCGTCATGGCTTTTGGCTTGAAAAATGACTTTCGCAATGAATTGTTCGAAGGTTCCAAATATCTCTTGCTTTTAGCAGACAAGATTGACGAAATCAAGACCATCTGTCAGTATTGCAAGAAAAAGGCGACCATGGTGTTGCGAACACAGGATGGACTGCCCGTTTACGATGGAGAACAGATCCAGATTGGTGGTAATGAAACCTATATCTCGGTTTGCCGTAAACATTATTTTGCCCCTGAAATCAATAAGGAGAATGAAGAAAAATGAACATCTATGATCAACTACAAGCTGTAGAAGACCGTTATGAAGAACTAGGAGAATTGCTGAGTGACCCTGATGTCGTTTCAGACACCAAGCGTTTTATGGAGCTTTCAAAAGAAGAAGCTTCCAATCGTGACACCGTAATAGCCTACCGTGAGTATAAACAAGTCCTTCAAAATATCGTCGATGCCGAAGAGATGATTAAGGAATCAGGCGGAGATGCGGACTTGGAAGAAATGGCCAAGCAAGAACTCAAAGATGCCAAGGCTGAAAAAGAAGAATATGAAGAAAAACTGAAAATTTTGCTCCTTCCAAAGGATCCAAACGATGACAAGAATATCATCCTTGAAATCCGTGGAGCAGCTGGTGGAGACGAAGCGGCACTTTTCGCTGGAGATTTGCTAACTATGTACCAAAAGTATGCGGAAGCCCAAGGTTGGCGCTTTGAAGTCATGGAAGCCTCTATGAACGGTGTCGGTGGTTTTAAAGAAGTGGTTGCTATGGTTTCTGGTCAGTCGGTTTACTCTAAACTCAAGTACGAATCAGGTGCCCACCGTGTGCAACGTGTCCCTGTGACAGAAAGCCAAGGCCGTGTTCATACTTCGACAGCGACAGTTCTTGTTATGCCAGAAGTTGAAGAGGTTGAATACGACATTGATCCAAAAGACCTTCGTGTCGACATCTATCACGCCTCTGGTGCTGGTGGACAGAACGTCAACAAGGTTGCGACAGCCGTTCGTATCGTTCACTTGCCAACCAATATTAAAGTTGAGATGCAGGAAGAACGTACCCAGCAGAAGAACCGTGAGAAAGCCATGAAAATCATCCGTGCGCGTGTTGCTGACCACTTTGCACAAATTGCTCAGGATGAACAAGACGCTGAGCGTAAATCAACAATCGGTACTGGTGACCGTTCAGAACGTATTCGTACTTATAACTTCCCACAAAACCGTGTCACAGACCACCGTATCGGCTTGACTCTCCAAAAACTAGATACTATTTTATCTGGTAAATTGGATGAGGTTGTGGATGCTTTGGTGCTCTATGACCAAACACAAAAATTAGAAGAATTAAATAAATAATGATATTAGCTCAATTATTTTCAGATTTTGAAGAAGAGTTGATAAGACAAGGAGAGGAAGCTGAAAGCCTCTCTTTTGTCTATCGTGGCCTGAAAAATCTTCCTTTCACAGATTTTGTTTTTGCCCTCCAGAAAGAGGTAACAGAGGAAGAAAAACAATTTGTAAAAGGAATTTTTCAACAGTTAGTAGATCATAAACCAGCACAGTATATCATCGGACAGGCAGATTTTTATGGAATGCAGTTAAAAGTTGATGAGCGGGTTTTGATTCCCCGTCCAGAGACAGAGGAATTAGTCGAGCTTATCCTGGCTGAAAATTCTGAAGAAAATCTTAAGGTCCTAGATATCGGGACAGGTAGTGGAGCTATTGCTCTCGCTCTAGCAAAAAATAGACCAGATTGGTCAGTGACAGCAGCAGATATTTCCCAAGATGCTTTAGATTTAGCTAACGAAAATGCTAAAAATCAAAATCTTCAAATATTTTTAAAAAAATCTGACTGTTTTACAGAAATTTCTGAAAAATATGATATAATTGTTTCCAATCCACCCTATATCTCTCGTGAAGATGAGTCAGAGGTTGGCTTGAATGTTTTGCATTCGGAGCCTCATCTAGCTCTCTTTGCAGACGAGGATGGCCTAGCTATTTACCGTAGAATTGCGGAAGATGCAAAAGACTATCTCAAAGATGGTGGTAAGATTTACCTTGAAATTGGATACAAGCAAGGTCAAAGTGTTCCTGAACTTTTTAGGAAGCATCTTCCTGAAAAACGTGTAAGAACGCTTAAGGATCAATTTGGTCAAGATAGGATGGTTGTGGTTGATGATGGACAGGATTAGGCAAGAGTTGGAAAAGGGTGGAGCTGTTGTTCTGCCTACAGAGACTGTTTATGGTCTTTTTGCCAAGGCTCTAGACGAAAAAGCAGTTAATCATGTATACCAGATTAAACGTCGTCCCAGAGACAAGGCACTCAATCTCAATATTGCCTCTTTAGAGGATATCTTGCACTTTTCAAAGAATCAGCCAACTTATCTTCAAAAACTTGTAGAGACCTTTTTACCAGGTCCCTTGACCATTATTCTCGAAGCTAATGACCGAGTTCCCTATTGGGTCAATTCGGGTCTCGCAACGGTGGGATTTCGGATGCCTAGTCATCCCATCACGCTTGATTTGATTAGAGAGACGGGACCCTTGATTGGGCCGTCTGCCAATATTTCAGGTCAGTCAAGTGGTGTAACCTTTGAACAAATTCTGAAGGATTTTGACCAAGAGGTTTTGGGTCTAGAAGACGATGCTTTTCTAACTGGACAGGATTCGACTATTTTGGACTTGTCTGGAGACAAGGTGAAAATCTTACGCCAAGGGGCCATTAAGCGAGAAGATATTCTTGCTCAGTTGCCAGAGATTTCTTTTGAGGAGGAATGAGATGCTAAGAGATTTAAGAGAAACTGATGTGAACGCTATATGTGAGATCAACCAAGAGGCTTTGGGTTATTCTTTTAGTCCAGAGGACACGGCTAGTCAATTTGCTAGACTATCTCAGGATTCCCATCATTTCCTACTTGGCTATGAGAATGAAGCTAGTCATGCCTTGCTTGGATATGTCCACGCTGAGGTCTATGAATCACTTTATTCTAAAGCAGGATTTAATATTTTAGCTTTAGCAGTTTCACCTCAAGCGCAAGGTCAAGGTATTGGTAAAAGCTTATTACAAGGGTTGGAAGAAGAAGCAAAAAGACGTGGTTATGGGTTTATCCGCTTAAACTCTGCCGATCATCGTCTGGGTGCTCATGCATTTTATGAAAAAGTTGGTTATACTTGTGATAAAATGCAGAAACGGTTTATTTGCATCTTTTAGTTTGATTTTCTAATAAGAAAATTAAACTAATGGACTAGTCACACAATAAAAGGAGAAGACCTATGATTTTTGACAAAGATGATTTTAAAGCATACGATGCTGATCTCTGGAATGCTATTGCCAAAGAAGAAGAACGCCAACAGAATAATATCGAGTTGATTGCTTCGGAAAACGTAGTTTCCAAGGCTGTTATGGCAGCTCAAGGGTCTATCTTGACAAACAAATATGCCGAGGGTTACCCAGGCCGCCGTTATTATGGTGGAACGGATGTGGTAGACGTGGTAGAGACTCTTGCTATTGAACGCGCAAAAGAAATTTTCGGTGCAAAATTTGCTAATGTCCAACCTCACTCAGGAAGCCAAGCCAACTGTGCGGCTTACATGGCCTTGATTGGGCCAGGTGATACCGTTATGGGGATGGATTTAGCAGCAGGTGGACACTTGACCCACGGAGCTCCAGTTAGCTTCTCAGGTCAAACCTACAACTTTGTTTCTTATAGTGTAGATCCTGAAACGGAATTATTGGACTTTGATGCTATATTGAAGCAAGCCCAAGAAGTAAAACCAAAATTGATCGTAGCAGGTGCTTCAGCCTATTCTCAAATTATCGACTTTTCAAAATTCCGTGAAATTGCAGATGCCGTTGGTGCTAAGCTCATGGTAGATATGGCTCATATCGCTGGTTTGGTTGCGGCTGGCCTTCATCCAAGCCCAGTACCATACGCTCATATCACTACAACAACGACCCACAAAACCCTTCGTGGACCACGTGGTGGTTTGATTTTGACTAATGACGAAGAACTTGCTAAGAAAATCAATTCAGCTATTTTCCCTGGTATTCAGGGCGGCCCTTTGGAGCATGTTGTAGCAGCTAAAGCTGTTTCTTTCAAAGAAGTATTAGATCCAGCCTTCAAGGAATATGCTGCTAATGTTATCAAGAACAGCAAGGCTATGGCAGATGTTTTCTTGCAAGACACTGATTTCCGTATCATTTCTGGTGGGACTGAAAATCACCTCTTCCTAGTGGATGTGACTAAAGTTGTAGAAAACGGAAAAGTTGCCCAAAACTTGCTGGATGAAGTCAATATTACCCTAAATAAAAACTCAATCCCTTACGAAACCTTGTCACCATTCAAGACAAGTGGGATTCGTATCGGATCTGCAGCCATTACTGCGCGTGGATTTGGTGAAGAAGAGAGTCGCAAAGTGGCTGAACTCATCATTAAAACCCTTAAGAATGCAGAAAATGAAGCTGTCTTAGAAGAAGTGAGAAGTGAAGTCAAAGTGTTGACAGACGCCTTCCCATTATACGAGGACTAAAACTTTTATGGACATTTATATTAAGAAAGCCATTATTCACCAGTTCAGTCCGGCTGATACCGAGCTGTTCCTAGCGGATAAGCTTCTCAATATTACTCCAAAAATCGAAGAATACCTGCGTAAAAAAATTGAACGTGTGTATTCAGATGAAGCCAAGACTGGGATTTTCGAGGAAGAAAATCCCTTCTTCAATCACATCACAGACGATTTATTGGAGACATCAGTAACACTGGCTAATCTCTGGAAAGAGGAGTTTAGCATTTCTGAAAATCTCAAGACCAATGACTTGATTTTTGTGCAATTGTCTAAAGAAGGTGTGGAACATTTCGCTTTCTTGAGAATTGCCCTGCGTGAGACCTTGACTCACCTCGGAGGAGAAGTTGATAATCCAATCAAGCTGACTCAGAATAACCTGCCTGGATTTGGAACAGGGGCTGATGAGGCCTTGGTGGTTAATCTTCAGAGTCGCAAGTACCATCTGATTGAAAAACGAATCAAGTATAACGGGGCTTTCTTGAACTATTTTTCAGATAATCTTCTTGCTGTCGCTCCTAAGATTTCTCCTAAGAAATCTATCAAGGAATTGGAAAAAACAGCACAGCGCATTGCTGAGACTTTTAACACAGATGATTTTCAATTTCAATCCAAGGTCAAATCAGCGATTTTCAACAACCTAGAAGAAAGCAATGAATTGTCACCAGAGAAACTGGCCAATGACCTTTTTGACAACAATCTGACGGCTCGTTTGAGCTTTATTGACCAAGTCAAAGAAGCCGTACCAGAACCTGTTCAATTTGATGAAATTGATGCCAGTCGCCAATTAAAGAAATTTGAAAATCAAAAACTTTCCTTGTCAAATGGAATTGAGCTCATCGTTCCCAATAACGTCTATCAAGACGCCGAGTCTGTTGAGTTTATCCAAAACGACAATGGAACCTACTCTATCTTAATCAAAAATATCGAGGATATCCAAAGTAAATAATGTTTAAACGAATTCGAAGAGTGCTTGTACTAGCAGTCTTCCTTTTTGCTGGATATAAAGCTTACCGCATTCACCAAGATGTTAAGCAAGTTATGACCTATCAACCCATGGTGCGAGAAATCTTGAGTGAAAAAGACACCCCAGCAAACGAAGAGCTTGTGCTCGCTATGATTTATACCGAAACAAAAGGAAAAGAAGGCGACGTCATGCAGTCTAGTGAGTCTGCCAGTGGTTCCACCAACACCATAAATGATAACGCCTCTAGCATTCGGCAAGGCGTTCAAACTCTGACAGACAATCTCTATCTGGCCCAGAAGCAGGGTGTTGATGTCTGGACGGCTGTTCAAGCCTATAATTTTGGACCAGCCTATATCGATTTTATCGCCCAAAATGGCAAGGAAAATACCTTGGCTCTGGCCAAACAGTACTCTCGTGAGACTGTTGCTCCCTTGCTTGGTAATACCACTGGAAAGACTTATAGTTATATTCACCCTATTTCCATTTTTCACGGTGCTGAACTTTATGTAAATGGAGGAAACTATTACTATTCTAGGCAGGTTCATCTTAACCTTTACATCATCAAATGTTTCACTCTCTTTTCAACATCTGGCTAATCCAGGTGTTTTTGTTATAAGTTTTCTTTAAGATAGATATATTACTCTAAAAAGGTAAAGGAGGGAATTCCCTATGAGAAAGAAACTCTTTCTGACCAGTGCTGCGGTCTTGTGGGCAGTAACAGCTATGAATAGCGCCCATGCAGCAACAGATGTTCAAAAAGTTATCGATGAAACCTATGTTCAACCTGAATATGTCCTAGGTTCATCATTGTCTGAAGATCAAAAAAATCAAACCCTTAAAAAACTAGGCTACAATGCCTCAACAGACACCAAAGAACTCAAGACCATGACACCTGATGTCTATTCTAAGATTATGAATGTGGCCAATGACTCTAGCTTACAATTGTATTCATCAGCCAAGATTCAAAAACTAGGTGACAAGTCGCCACTTGAGGTCAAGATTGAAACACCAGAGAACATCACTAAGGTGACTCAGGATATGTACCGAAATGCAGCAGTAACCTTGGGTGTGGAACATGCTAAAATCACTGTAGCAGCCCCTATTCCAGTTACAGGTGAGAGTGCTTTAGCAGGGATTTATTATTCTCTAGAAGCTAATGGAGCCAAGGTGCCACAAGCCAACAAAGATTTGGCTCAAGAAGAGCTAAAGGCTTTGTCCGATATCAATGCTGAAAACAAGGACAAAACAGGCTATGATGCTAATAAATTAAACGTTGCCTTAGCAGATATTAAGTCAGGACTCGCCAAAGCTAAAGAAAGTAAGGGAAATCTGACAGAGGAAGATGTCCGTAAAATTGTTGAAGATACCTTGAAAAATTACAAACTTGATCAGGTTATAACAGGAAACCAAATCAATATCATCATCAATTTTGCTTTGAATCTCTCAAAAAGTGATATTCTTAGCAATACAGACTTCACTAAAACTCTAAATGACCTTAAACAAAGTATTGTTTCACAAGCTGGCGACAGTTTTAAAAATATCAACCTTAACTTTGATGCTGATAAGGCGCTAGAGGACGGTGGGAACTTCTTAAGTTCCCTCTGGCAAGCCATTGTCAACTTCTTCAAGAGTTTTGGTTCTTAAGAAATTTCATGGTATAATAGATGGTAACCCTAACGTTGCCGTCTTTTTTGTCGGCCAATAGAAAGAGAAAATAATGTTAAAGAAAAATGATATTGTAGAAGTTGAGATTGTTGACTTGACCCATGAAGGGGCAGGAGTTGCCAAGGTGGATGGTTTGGTATTTTTTGTTGAGAATGCTTTACCGAGTGAAAAAATCCTTATGCGTGTCCTCAAGGTTAATAAAAAGATTGGTTTTGGGAAAGTTGAAGAATACCTTGTCCAATCACCACACCGTAATCAAGATTTAGATTTGGCTTACCTGCGTTCAGGAATCGCGGATTTAGGTCATCTTGCCTATCCAGAACAGCTCAAGTTTAAAACCAAGCAAGTCAAAGACAGTCTATATAAGATTGCTGGAATTGATGATATAGAGGTTGCTGAAACTTTAGGTATGGAAAATCCAGTCAAGTACCGTAACAAAGCACAGGTCCCTGTTCGTCGAGTGAATGGTGTTTTGGAAACAGGATTTTTCCGTAAGAATTCCCACGACCTCATGCCTTTGGAAGATTTCTTTATACAAGATTCTGTGATTGATGAGGTAGTAGTAGGTCTACGTGACTTGCTACGTCGTTATGATTTGAAACCTTATGATGAAAAGGAACAATCTGGCTTGATTCGAAATCTTGTGGTGCGTCGTGGGCACTATTCAGGGCAAATCATGGTCATTTTGGTGACAACTCGTCCCAAAGTTTTTCGTGTTGACCAATTGATTGAACAAGTCATCAAGCAGTTTCCAGAGATTGTGTCTGTTATGCAAAATATCAATGACCAGAACACTAATGCTATTTTTGGTAAGGAATGGCGTACGCTTTATGGACAAGATTTTATCACTGACCAGATGTTGGGAAATGACTACCAAATCGCTGGCCCTGCCTTTTATCAAGTCAATACTGAAATGGCTGAAAAACTTTATCAAACAGCTATTGACTTTGCTGAATTAAAAGAAGATGATGTGGTCATTGATGCCTATTCTGGTATCGGGACGATTGGTATTTCTGTTGCGAAACACGTCAAGGAAGTCTATGGTGTTGAAGTAATTCCAGAAGCGGTTGAGAATAGTAAGAAGAATGCTCAACTGAACAATATTTCAAATGCCAACTATGTCTGTGACACAGCTGAAAACGCCATGAAGAATTGGCTTAAAGATGGAATTCAACCAAGCCTTATCCTAGTTGATCCACCAAGAAAAGGACTCACCGAGAGTTTTATCAAAGCTAGTACCCAAACAGGAGCTAACCGCATCGCCTATATCTCATGTAATGTCGCAACCATGGCGCGTGATATCAAACTCTACCAAGAATTGGGATATGAATTGAAGAAAGTCCAGCCGGTTGATCTTTTTCCGCAGACGCACCACGTGGAGTGTGTTGCTCTGCTCGTAAAAACCTAGAAACCTTTGAATGAAAGGGATAACGAAAAGCCTTGATTGCAAGGCTTTTTGTATTGGCGTGGGGAAGTATCAGAGTGAGAAAATTTTTGGAATGAATAGAAGTGATAGCTAGAAATTATCAGTTTCTATTTCCATTTACCCTGTGGGTACGTGTTTGTTTCCATTGACAAGGAGATTGTGGGAATAGAAACGTCCACACCTTACATATCTCCAGAATGGGCGATTGAAATTGATACAATTTAATAGAGATAAGCTCTTGTTATGTTTCTTTTAAGTCAATTAACTAACAATACTCAAAGTATGCTCAAAAATATGATATAATCTAGGACATAAGGCAATACTGTTTTAAAGTATTTTCTCTTAACCATGTCTCGTTAGACAAATCTGATTCGTCTGGTTTTCTAATAGATTTTAATGCTGACTTGGTTTTATAGCCATTATGCTCTCCATTATTTTAGTGTGGAACACTTTGGTTATTAGTTTTTTGTTACATTGTAAGCAAATCAATAGAGATAGAAAAAGGAATTATATGTTTAGTTATGAGGTTGTAGCAAGTTTTAACGACTTAGAAAATGCTATTTATACAACTATTTTAGAAAATGAAAATATATCCTCTATGACAATCAAGGAATTGGCCCAACTTGCACATGTATCAGTTGGAACCGTACAACGATTTTGCAAGCATCTAGGATTTGATGGATATAGCCATTTTAAGATTGCTTATAAAGAATATTTAAAAAATGAGCAAATTATTTTAAACAATCAAAACAATCATTCTTTGAAGCTATTCATTGATTATACTGAGCAAGATACTTTTTTGCAGCTGATTATGGAGGCTGTGGCAATCTTAAAGAAAGTTGAACAGATTGTTTTTGTCGGAATTGGTTCCTCTGGAACTTTAGGTCGATATGGAGCGCGCTATTTTTCAAATATTGGCAAATTTAGTATGTGTATTGAAGATCCTTGGCAACCAGTGCTACAAAACAGTATGGAAAAAACTTGTGTCATTGCCTTATCCGAATCTGGTGAGACTTCTCAAACATTGAAAATTGTACAAAAATTAAAGGAAAAAGGTTGTCCAGTTATTGCCATCACAAATACATTGGAATCAACATTGTCAAGGCTATCTGATTGCTCCATAACCTATCATGTTCCTCAATTATTTTTAAATGGGTTTAATATTACGACGCAGGTACCTGTTATTCTTATTATTGAAATGTTAATGAAACAACTATATACTACAAAAGCATAAGGGTGTCTATGAATTTATTTGATTATCATAAAGTAAAAGGGCTAAATAATAGTGAATTAAGCGTGTATAATTTTATATTGCAACATAGAGATAAAGTTGCTACGATGACTATCAGAGAGCTATCGACATCTATAAATCTATCGACAACAACCATCATTCGTTTTGCGAAAAAGATGGGATTTGATAGCTACAATGATTTAAAATATGCTTTGTCAAGGTCGGAAGATAAGGAAAATAAACATCGTCACTACTTTCCTATTGATATTCCAGCAATACAATTTTTACAGACTAGTGTCCAAGATGAAGCTTTAAAAAAACAACTATCAGAGATAGCAGACTTGATCGTTCAAGCCAAACAAGTTATCTTTTTAGGGGTGGGTACTAGTCTAAGTTTGGCAGAATATGGCTCATATCTTTTTTCTGGAATCGGTATTCTTAGCTTTGCTATTACTAACCCATTTTATTCTCTGAAATTGCATCATTCTAATTTGGAGGATGTTTTGGTTATTGCTCTAAGTGTCAGCGGTGAGACAGAAGAAGTTCTAACTCTGGTACAGGGATTCAAAGAAAGAAATGCTAAGATTGTTAGTCTGACAAATACAGATATTTCCACTTTATCACAGCTATCGGATATAAATTTATCCTACTTTATGCCAGTTGCCTACGCAGATTCCTCGCTACGTTCCACTAATTTGACCACTCAGATTCCAGTTGTCTATTTTTTAGAATCCTTACGTTACCAAGTTTATTTAAAAAAATAGGAGTGAAAACTCTTGTTTTTTTTATGTAACAAATATTGTTCGACTGTACATTTATTTTCTATCTCAATATCTATTGTCAGCAGATACAGTATGTTATAAAATAGACTTGTTCATAGCGCTAGTACAAAATACAGAAAGGATTGGTAAAATGGCAAAAATACCAGAAGGCTTTTTATGGGGTGGGGCAGTTGCTGCTCACCAAATTGAAGGAGGATATGATAAAGGTGGAAAAGGCATTTCGATAGCCGATGTGATGACGGTTGGAAGTGCTACCCACTCTCGACAGATTACTGATGGCGTCTTACCTGACGAATATTATCCGAATCATGATGCAATAGATTTTTACAGAACCTATAAGGACGATATACAATTATTCGCTGAGATGGGATTTAAGTGTTTTCGAACTTCGATTGCCTGGACTCGTATCTTCCCAAATGGAGATGAAGAAGAACCTAACGAAGAAGGGTTGAAATTTTATGATGATTTATTTGATCAGCTGCTAGCTCGTCAAATTGAACCGGTCATCACACTCAGTCACTTTGAAATGCCCTATCATCTAGTTACTAAGTATGGTGCTTGGCGTAATCGCAAGTTGATTGATTTCTTTGTTCGTTTTGCGGAAGTCGTCATGGAACGATATAAGGACAAAGTTAAGTATTGGATGACCTTTAACGAGATCAATAATCAAGGTGCAATTAATGTTCCTTGGTGCTCATGGACTAATTCTGGTGTCATTTATCAAGAAGATGAAAATCCAGTTGAGGTACTACAGCAGGTTATCCATTATCAGTCAGTGGCTTCTGCAAAAGTTGTACAATTGGGTCGGAAAATCAATAAAAATTTCAAAATTGGTTGTATGCTGGCAATGGTACCATTTTATCCGAATACATGTGATACAAAAGATATACTTGCTAGCCAGAAGGCAATGGAGCATCGTTTATTTCACTATGGAGATCTTCATGTTTTTGGAGAGCGTCCTTACTATATCGAGGCCTTTTGTCGAAAAAATAATATCAAACTGGATATTTTACCAGAAGATCTAGAAACTCTAAAAGAAGGTTGTGTAGATTATATTGGCTTGAGTTACTATATGAGTGATACAGTGACTGCTACAGCATCTGAGGAAACAGAAGAACTTTTCAAAGATGTTTATACTAAGAAAAATCCCTATATTGAATCAAGCGATTGGGGTTGGCAGATTGATCCTGAGGGATTACGCTATAGCTTAAATCTTTTATACGATCGCTATCATTGTCCGCTTTTTATAGTTGAAAATGGATTCGGTGCTTATGATAAGGTAGAGCCTGATGGAATCCATGATTCTTACCGCATTGATTACCTCAAACAACACATTGAACAAATGATGTTAGCGATTGAAGAAGATGGCGTAAATGTCATTGGTTATACCCCTTGGGGCTGTATCGATATTGTTAGTGCTGGTACAGGTGAAATGGAGAAGCGTTATGGCTTTATCTATGTCGATAAGAATAATAATGGCGAAGGAACTTTGCAACGAATGAAGAAAGATTCCTTTACATGGTATCAAAAAGTGATTACATCAAATGGAAACGAATTATAAGGAGTAATTAAAATGAATATTGGATTGTTTTGTGCAGCAGGTATGTCAACAAGTATTTTGGTTGAGCGAATGAAAGAAGCGGCTCAGAAAAAAGGGAAAGATGCAACAATTGCAGCTTATTCCATCAGTGAATTGGAACAAAGAGTTGGAGATATTGATGTGGCTCTATTAGGCCCACAGGTTGGTTTCCAACTTGAAAAAGCAAAAGAAATTTGTGCTTCTCACAATGTTCCTGTAGAAGTGATTGCAATGGCTGATTATGGCACTGCAAACGGTATGGCAGTTCTTAAACAAGCTTACATGATGAAAAAATAAGGAGAAGATGATGAAGGATAAACTGATTAAAAAGTTTGTTGATGGGATGATGGCCTTTGTCAATACCAAAGGTGTAACAGCGATAAAAGATGGTATTGTTTTCTCTATGCCATTGTTGATTGTTGGCTCCATCTTTCTTATCTTGGCCAATCTTCCAGTTCCAGCTCTAGCAACGATGTTAGAAACTAGTGGTATTACCCCTGTTCTCAATCAAGCAATTGGTGCAACCTTTAATATCAGTGCGATTGTAACAGTCATTGGGATTGCGTATACCTATGCTAAGCTAGAAAAACAGGAGCCGCTTGGGGCAGGTGTCATTGCCCTAGCAGTTTTCTTGCTAATCCAGCCCTCCAGTTTGATTTCTAAAAATGGGGATGTAGTTGGTAACATTATTCTGAAGGATTGGACTTCCGGGAAAGGGATGATTGGTGCCATTATCGTTGGTTTGATTGTAGGAGCAAGCTATTCTTGGTTTTTGAAGAAAAATATCAAAATCAAAATGCCAGATGGCGTACCAACTGGTGTAGCCAACGCATTTTCAGCCTTGATTCCTGCTACTGTTATCATCACAGCGGCAACGATCTTTGTCGGACTTGTTGAACAATTGTTTAAGGTCACAACGATTGAAATGATTTATAATCTTATTCAAACACCAATGCAAGGCTTGACTGACTCATTGTTTGGTGCGGTGCTTATGTGTTTCCTTGTACCATTCTTATGGATGTTTGGGGTGCACGGCTCAACTGTAGTTGGTGGCATCATGAGTGGCTTGCTACAGGCGAATGCTTTGGAAAACCAAGCCATTTTAGATAAGGGCCTTGAATTAAATCTAGCCAATGGTGGTCATATTGTGACGATTCAATTTTTTGATCAATTTATCAATGTTACAGGTGCCGGGATTACGATTGGTTTGGTAGTTTACATGGTTGCATTTGCAAAATCAAAACAACTAAAAATTCTTGGACGTCTTGAAATGGTTCCAGCCATCTTTAATATCAATGAGCCGGTGCTCTTTGGTTTGCCGATTGTAATGAACCCAGTTTTAGCAACTCCCTTTATATTAACGCCTATTTTATCTTGTATCATCCAGTATTCAGCGATTTATTTTGGACTGACACCTATGTATGGTGCCGTTCAAGTTCCGTGGACTTGTCCTCCAATTATTTCAGGATTTATCATCGGTGGTTGGAAAACAGCCTTGTTGCAAACACTTATTTTGGTTATGTCTTTCTTTGTTTATTATCCATTTATTAAACAGATGGATAAACAAGCTTTACAAGCTGTAATGCAAGAAACAAGCGATTTAGAAGACGAAGATTGGTAAGAGAGGTATTAAAATGGACGAAAAAGTACTCGAAGTGTGTTTTCAAATTATCACCTATGTAGGAACAGCAAAATCTATGTACATCGATGCTATTCAATTGGCTAAGCAGGGTGAATTCGAGCAGGCTAAAGATAGAATTAAACAAGGCGAAGAAGCATTTGTACAGGGACACAATGCTCACCACTCACTTTTGACAAAAGAAATGAATGGGGCATTAAGCCAAACAGGTCTACTTCTGATGCACGCTGAGGATCAGTTAATGAGTGCAGAAGGTTTTAGAACGATTGCTGAGGAATTTATAGCAGTCTATAAACGCTTTGAGGAAGGTAAATAGAGCAAGTTATGAAAGTAAAAAATCAAGCAATGTTAATTACCTATTCAGACAGTCTTGGAAAAAATCTGAAAGACTTGAAGTAGGTCTTAGAAGGCCCTTTGAAAGATGTGGTCGGTGGGGTCCATATTCTTCCCTTCTTTCCATCGTCAGGCGACCGCGGGTTTGCACCCATGGACTATACCAAGGTTGATGAGGCTTTTAGAGATTGGAGCGATATTGAGGCACTCAGTCAAGACTACTACCTCATGTTTGATTTCATGATTAACCATATCTCAGCCAAGTCGCCTTTTTCCTTGATTTCCTAGAAAAGAAAGATGAGTCTGCCTATGCGGATTTGTTTATCCGCTACAAAAATTTTTGGCCAAACAGTGGGCCGACTCAGGAAGATGTAGACCTGATTTACAAACGGAAGCCACGTGCTCCCTATCGCATTGCCAAGTTTGCTGATGGTAGTAAGGAAAAAGTTTGGTGTACCTTTGATGAGCAACAGATCGACCTCGATGTGACAACAGAAACAACTCGTCGCTTTATTCAGGAAAATCTGGAACAGCTGGCGGACCACGGAGCTTCCATTATTCGCTTGGACGCCTTTGCCTACGCCAATAAGAAAATCGGCACCAACTGTTTCTTTGTTGAGCCAGATATTTGGGAAATGCTTCATTTTCCGCGTCAGCTATTGGCACCAAAAGGAGTGGAAATTCTTCCAGAAATTCATGAACATTACACCATTCAGCAAAAAATCGCTGAGCAAGACTACTATGTCTATGACTTTGCCCTTCCGATGCTGGTTCTTCATGCTCTTTATTCAGGTAATGTCAACCGTCTTGTTCACTGGATGGAAATCTGCCCTCGCAAGCAATTTACAACCTTGGACACGGAGTGGTCGATGTCAAGGACTTGCTGACAGATGAGGAAACAGAGGTGACAAGAGAAGCCCTCTATGCCCAAGGAGCAAATGTCAAAACAGAGGACTACAACAATTTGGATATTTATAAGATAAATTGTACCTACTATTCAGTTTTAGGAAATAATGGCCAAGCCTATCTCTTGGCACGTGTGCTTCAATGTTTTGCACAAGGTATTCCGCAGATTTACTACGTTGGCTTGTTGGCAGGAGAAAATGATATCGAATTGCTCGAATCAACCAAAGAAGGCCGCAACATCAACCGTCACTATTATGATTTGGAAGAAATTGAGCGAGAAGTTCAACGCCCAGTTGTCCTTGTTCAATCTGCTCAAATTCCGTAATAGCAGCGCAGCATTTGATGGAGAGTTTACTGTTGACATGGAAGACGCTAATACTATCCACATCAGTTGGACCAATACCGATGCCAATACAGTGGCAGAATTAAGAGCTAATCTGAAAGATAAATCATTTGAAATTACAGAGAAAATAGATAGTGAAAGAACATCGATTTATCTATAATAGAATACAAAAGAGTGGTGGAAACGTTTGATTTCCTCACTCTTTTTGTTAGCTAGTTAGTAACAAAATAGTACTTAAACGTAAACTATGAATTATATTCTGTTGTGACGATAATTGTTCGAGAATATTTGTAATAAAAAAACAGGAACAGTCAATTAAACTGCTCCTATTTTTGTGATAGAATATAGGTAGTTATAACCGAGAGCAACTAAGAAGCAGTAAAAATATTATTCATAAAATAATCAAGATTAGGAAGATAAAATGACAGAAATTGATAAAAGGAATTTAAAAAATTATCTTTATTGTACATTTGGAATTACTTATATAGCTTGGGGGATTCTTGCCATCTTTACGCAATCTCATATTTTGGGATTAGAAACTTTTATAGGGAGAACTTTACATATAATAGGTGCACTCGGACCAGCTATTGCAAGTGGGTTTTATTTGAAAAGTAATAATATAAAATTTAAACATTTTTTATTTAATAAGAGAGAAAATAGTAGTATCTATTTCATTATTCATATGTTAGCAATTTTGATACTATTTTCTGTATCTTCCTTAGAATTAAATGGAGTATCAATTTATCTAATGCCATTATTCTTTATACAACTAATTTTTTTTTGGTGGTGGACATGAAGAATTAGGGTGGAGAGGAATATTACAACCGTTACTTGATAAAAAATATACATATTGGCAATCTAATTTGATTGTACGATCAATTTGGGGAATTTGGCATCTGCCTTTATGGTTTATAGTTGGAGAAAGTCATCAAGGATTTCCTTTTATTTTGTTTTTTATATATACATTATTTTTAAGTTTTGTTTTAGGTCTTCTTTACCGTCAAACGAAATCTGTGGGATACTGTATATTATTTCATGCGTTCGCAAATTTGTTAAATCTCTATTTTGTGTTAAAAATTAATGTTATTTTTATTGTCATTTTTATTGGTTATTTTATTTATACTATATTGGCGAGTAATAGAATTAGTAAGGAAACAACATTTTAAAATTTAGATCAGTATATCCATTATTGAAGGTAACAATCGGTCTATCTAGATAATCGATGTTAAAGAATTTTCTGTTGTAATTTCAAGTGGAATGATGAATGTCGTTTCTTTTGCAACTGGCGAAAATCTTTCCGTTCCACAGTATCATTTTAAAATGATTTTCATTGCCTTTTGTTTATTAGTATAAAAGAAGAATATTAACACATGTTGAGTGTGTGAGTTTGTTAGTGAAACGCAGTTAATCCTCAAAAGGTTCCCCAAACCTTTTGAGTCCGCCAATGGGATAGCTGTCGTAGAGTAATAAGTTTACGACGAAACGATAGGGTAACAGCGAACCGCTGAGTATGTAGCCTTGAAATGATGTTTTAAGAAGGTGGAAAAAAGAATTTGCTATATCCTAACGGTTACTAACTAATCAGTATTATGTTCTGAAAAATCAATCTACAGACAATTTAGAAGAGGTTATATATGGTTATATTAGAGTTATCTCAAAATAATTATTCTAAAGATTTAGTCGCATTTGATTCCATAGAAGATGGGAAAACTTTTGTAGCACAAATCCCTGGATATACTTTAGAAACAGAAGATGGATTTGAAGTAGAGTTTTTTAATCCTACAAACCTACCAGACTATATGGAAATTATCTATAACGGAAACATTGTACCTTTTTCTAAATTTATGTTTGACTCTAAGGAAAATGTAGACATTATTTGGAAAAAGATCTCGAATCTATCCGAACCAAACGAAAAAGTAATTGAAGGCTATTCCAAAATCGATGCATATGTCGTTAACAACGATGAAGTTAAAACCTATGTGGAAGCAAGAGAAGCAAACTATCGGCAGGCAAAAGACTTTCTAGAAGGCAGTGGATATGAAGTAGATAGAAGCTTTTTCGGAAGTGAAGACGGTGAAGCGATTCTCTACAGAAAAAAAGGTGCAGAAAATTGGCATTTCTTGTGTCACTTAGACCCAATGTTTGTAGAGATTGAAGATGTAGAAGGATATGTTAAAGAAGAAGTGGGAGAGATTCAATAGTCGATCAAAGTTCCTTGTGAGTATGTACCTTTGCTAGTAAAAATGTCAAAACATTGTAACGAAGGGGGTAAGAAAATCATTGAGTGTAAGCCTTTGTCTTGTTTAGAGGAAAAGTATTAGAGTAGCCGCTCATAATTTATACTAGATTTGATAACTTATTTGAGACAGATTTTATTTCTATAAATACTGTGAAAATTTTTTAATACCAAAGATTTAAAGTTACTGTGTTAAAAATCCTCTCCACTTTTAAACTAATGTATTATAAAAGCCAGTTGACACAAGTGTTACACTTTTGATAGAATTAACTAGAGGTGAAGAAAATGGCAACTGATAAAAATAGAATAATGATTAGCTTGGATGATAAAAATCTAGATAAACTTGAAAATTTAGTAGAAGATGCTAGAGATAGAAGAGGAATACGACTAACAAAGTCCCAGGTTATAGAATTACTCCTTAATACTGTTGATTATTTCGATGATATTATGGGAGCTATTTACTCAAAAAAATAACAGCAAAAATGCTATTATTTTTTTACAAACAGGTGCAACACTAGTGAAGTAGGAGTGATGAAATGGTTGTTTATATTAGACAAAGCAAACTACCAAGTGAAGTTTCAATTAATAAATACAATGCTCAAGTAGGTGCCTACTTACAAGGAGAAGAAATTATTTTATATCAATCTTTTTCTGAAATAGAACAGTTAACAAGTAAAGATATAGTTGTAGATTATATAATGGAGACCAGAGCATTACTAAAAATGATGGGGTTAAATGTTCCGGTTTATGACTATCCTATTGAGCTTAAAGACTTTTATGGTCGAAAGATTTATGAAGGTGTTTTAGGAGAGATTGTAAATATACCTGATAATTGGGGAAAATTTATTAAGCCTAAAGCTGGTTCAAAAGTCTTTACTGGAAGAGTTGTTAACGGAACCCGTGATTTGATAGGTATTGGTCTACCTTTTGACTATCCTATATGGATTAGTGAGGTTGTAGAATTCATAGCAGAATGGCGTTGTTTTGTTTTAGATGGTCGCGTATTAGATGTTCGACCCTATACAGGTGATTATCATGCACAATTTGATCCTAGTGTAATTGATAAAGCCATATCATGTTGGAAAGATGCGCCAATAGCTTATGGACTAGATATCGGTGTTACTAGTGATGGCAGAACACTTGTTGTTGAAGTAAATGATGGTTATGCATTGGGAAATTATGGCCTATCTCCTTTAAACTCAATCAATTTTCATAAAGCTAGATGGAAAGAAATGGTAAAACCTTATTTTGAAAAAAACGATGTCTTTACTATGCCTGAAAATGAAAATATAAGTTTCTAAAAAGAACAGAATTAAATCTGTGTATCTGCAACGAGTAAGTTGCAGTTTTTTGTTTTGAATAATGATATAATAGATTAAGAAAATAATGAAAACGCTATATATTTGAAAGTTGATTAGGAAAGCAGGAAGTATGGAAACAATTGATATGATTATTAAATCATCAACTGAGTTTTATAACGATTTGAAAACTGATGAACATGATAGATATCGTTCATGGGAGCATTGTTATTCACATTTTATGACAGCTCGAAAAGAGAATAATGTGAATCTTGATTACCTGAGTTTACAACTTGCATTTTATTTAGCAAGTTGGGGGATGTATCGAGGTTCTTCATTCTTATTACAAAAGGATTATAGAGTACATATACCTGTAGTAAGAGAAATCTTAAGCAATGAATATGATTCTCTAGCAGGAATAGAATGTAAAGATTTTAAAAATGAAACTAACCAAAAATTGCTAAAGGAAATTAATGAATTTATTGCAACTTATTATGATTAAATTAGGCGTGAAGTGAGAGGTTCAGCACTAAAAAACAACTTATCAGATACATTAATCACAAAGATACTGATGGGGACACTCGGTTGTGTTCCGGCATATGATAGATATTTTGTTTCTGGAATAAGATCACAAAAGATTGCAAGTGGAACCTATAACATTAAATCTATTTTACAACTAGTAGATTTTTATGAAAAAAACATAGAACAGTTAGATTCAGTTCAAAAGAATTTTAATGTTGCTGATATGCTGTATCCTCAAATGAAAATATTTGATATGGGATTTTGGCAGATTGGTTTTGACCTAGATAGTAAATAACTATTACGTCTATATATGGAATTGATAAATGGATTTACTTTAAAAGATAGAAACTCTTAATCTGAAGAGATTATTTATTGCTTAATATAAATTTTTCATTGAAAAGATTTTAGATTATTAACTTTCAGAGAATGATGTACCACAAATTAATTTTATTATGGAAAACAACTAGAAGCAGCCCATCAAGATATTTTAAATTAGATAATATTGCATTTGCAATTATAACAAAGGAGTACTAACATGCCGAAATATACCGACGAAGATATTAGAAAATTAAATAAAATCACATTAAAAATTGCTGGTGATTATTTAGGTATAAGTTCACAAGCAGTTGCGATAGGTCTTAGAAATAATCTTCTTCCAATTGGTTTTGCTATTCATAACGAAGAAAGAGACAGACGTTTCACTGAGAGTTGGTCATATCATATTATCGCTGAAAGAATGATTTCATACAATCATGGTAAGCTATCAGAGATCCGTGTTGAAAATATTGAAACTAGTTTAGATAAAATTATAGAGGAATTTAACGGATTAAAACAAGATTTACTTTTTATATTAAGCGAAAATGCAGAAGTGAAGAATTAGAAGTTTTTGAATTTGCGTTTTCGCTTGGTAAATATAAAAACGGTGATGTAAAATATAAGGGTAAAGGTGTTTCAAATGAAGATGATAAAGACCTTTTCTAGAGAAGAACTCTATGAAGAAATCTGGGAGATAAGTGCAAAACAAGTTTCATTGAAATATGATTTAAGCTATTCTGACTTACTCAAGAAATGTAAAGAATTTGAAATCCCAATTCCAAAGGGGAGTTATTGGTATCGTAAGAATACTGGACAAGACTTAAGTGAATTTATCGTTCCATTACCACAAAATGACGTAAATGAAGTTAATATTGATAGAAAAAGTTTAAAGAACAGTAGAATTAAAGCTGCTAAACATAAAGAAGATAGTATGGAAGATAAAAACGGAGATACTGTTAAACTTGATACAACTAGTATAAGAAGTTCATTATCATTTATAGACGACGATAAAATAGAGCGTATTATTGAAGCAGTTTCAAACCTAAACCAGGCTCCAAATAAGAGATTACATAAATCCGTAGCTAATCTAAGAGATAAAATTACAGAGTGGAATAAGAGGGAAAAAGCTGCTTCTTATCCTTACTTTGATTCTAGGCACAGATATAATGATTTAAAAGAACCTAAATTTGTAAAAAATATTTCACTAAATTCTCTTCCACGCTTATATCGCTTTTTAGATACACTAGTTACTGTTATTGAAAGAATCGGTGATAATGTAACTTCAAATTGGGATATTCAAATTGATAAGGATATTGTTCGTTTTGAAGTTATAGAATCAACAGACAAAGTAAGTCATGAATTAACAAAAGAAGAAGCTAAAGAATTAGCGAAGTACAATGATAGCGTTAAGTTTAATAGATATGCTTTTAAACCAAGAATAAAGAAGTATGACTATATTCCAAATGAAAACTTTCGATTTAAGATAATAGATGGTAAATACATTAAAGATACTAAAGAATTCACACTTGAACAATCAATCCCAGAAATAATTGTTTTAATTTACCAAGAGTATTATAAAGTTAAGAACTTACGCCTTGAACGTGAAGAGAAAGCAAGACTATACGAAGAGGAACAAGAGCGAAAAAGAAAATTACAAAATAGAATCGAAGAAGAGAAGAAGCGGACAATGTCTCTTCTGAATATGCTAGAAGATTTTAAAACAGCAAATGATTTAAGATTGATGGCTGATAAACTGGAGATAGCGGGGAAACTTAGTAAGGATGAAATTGATTGGATTAGATCCAAAGCTGACTGGATAGACCCAATAGTTTCTTCAACAGATGAATTACTAGGAATTAGAAATCATGAAAATTCTAGAGAACAAAAGGAACAATATCTAAGTGAGAAAAGGTACTACTGGTAACTTTGTGTTTTTATTTTTACAGATTGTAGTGTTATAGGAGTATATGATTAACTATTTTAGTAATAAATAGTTTTACATATTTATTTTAAATAGCCATTTGATACAAGATAGTATATACTTTCATTCTGAAGTTTAATTTTAAACAACAACTCAGTCACTTTCATTCTATAATATAGAAGTTTGCTAGCACCACACGTGGAGTGTGTAAGCTTGTTGGAGAAACGAAGTTAATCCTCAAAAGGTTCCCCAAACCTTTTGAGTTCCGCATACGCATCACGTGGAGTGTGTAGGATTGCTTGTACGAGCTGAGTCATCAGCGAAGTAGAAGTAGATTCTCCGCCAATGGGATAGCTGTCGTAGAGTAAGGAGTTTACGACGAAATGATATGGTAAGTCCGAAACGCTCAGTGTGTAAGCTTGTTGCTAAAAGCGTAAAAACCTTTGAACGAAAGGAATAATAGACTTCCTGCGAAACAAAATACAATACAATAAAACTATGGATGATGAAGCAAGTAAACAATTAAGCGATAGCCGTTTTAAGAGCCTTGTAGGTGTTCAGTTCAGCGCACGACATTTAAAGAGATGTTAAAAACAGCTTATCAACGTAAACGCGCAAAAGTGGACGAAAACCCAAATTAAGCCTAGACGGTCTCCTGGTCTCCTCATGCTAACTATTCAATACATGCGAGAATAGAGCACTTATGAACAAATTGCGGCTGATTTTGGCATTCACGAAAGCAACTTAATCCGTCGGAGCCAATGGGTTGAAGCAACTCTTATTCAAAATAGTTTTACGATTTCAAATTCTGCCTTAATTCTGTAAAAATAGTAAAATTCGAAGGATTGTGAAGGATTGTAAGGTAAGAGTTTTTTTCTTTCTGAAAAAATGGTATAATAGCAATCAAAACTAGAAAATAAAACGGAATTTGGAACAGATTTGTCTGTATCCTAGTAGAGTGGTGATACTATGAAGATTAGTAAGAGGCACTTATTAAATTATTCCATCTTGATTCCCTACTTGCTTTTATCTATTTTGGGCTTGATTGTGGTCTATTCGACCACCAGTGCTATTTTAATCGAAGAAGGCAAGAGCGCCTTGCAATTGGTTCGAAATCAAGGAATCTTTTGGATTGTTAGTTTAATACTGATTGCCTTAATTTATAAATTAAGACTAGATTTTTTGAGAAATGAGCGACTAATCATTTTAGTTATCTTGATAGAAATGGTTTTATTGTTCTTGGCTCGTTTTATTGGTATTTCCGTAAACGGGGCATACGGTTGGATTTCGGTTGCAGGAGTAACTATTCAGCCAGCTGAGTACTTGAAAATCATTATTATTTGGTATTTGGCTCACCGATTCTCCAAACAGCAAGAAGAAATAGCTATTTATGATTTTCAAGTTTTGACTCAAAATCAATGGCTTCCCCGTGCTTTTAATGATTGGCGATTCGTTCTCCTAGTTCTGATTGGAAGTTTGGGAATTTTCCCTGATTTAGGGAATGCGACTATTTTAGTCTTGGTTTCCTTGATTATGTATACAGTTAGTGGAATCGCTTATCGCTGGTTTTCAACCATTCTGGCGCTCGTATCTGCCGCTTCTGTCTTTGTCTTGACCACTATCAGCCTAATCGGTGTTGAGACCTTTTCAAAAATTCCAGTATTTGGCTATGTGGCCAAGCGCTTTAGTGCCTTTTTTAATCCTTTTGCCGATCGTGCTGATGCGGGTCACCAGTTAGCTAATTCTTATTTTGCCATGGTCAATGGCGGTTGGTTTGGTCTAGGTCTTGGAAACTCGATTGAAAAACGAGGTTATTTACCAGAAGCTCATACAGACTTTGTCTTTTCTATCGTGATTGAAGAATTTGGCTTTGTTGGTGCTAGTCTTATTTTAGCTCTCTTGTTTTTCATGATTCTGCGAATTATCTTGGTCGGTATCCGAGCGGAGAATCCTTTTAATGCCATGGTTGCACTCGGTGTCGGAGGGATGATGTTGGTTCAGGTATTTGTCAATATCGGAGGGATTTCGGGCTTGATTCCATCTACAGGAGTGACTTTCCCCTTCTTATCCCAGGGTGGAAATAGTCTTCTAGTCTTATCAGTGGCAGTGGCCTTTGTCTTAAATATTGATGCCAGTGAAAAACGCGCTAAGTTGTACCGAGAATTGGAAAATCAACAAATGAACCTTCTGTGAAGTAGAATAAAGAAAGGATAGTCTATGTCTCTTCAAAAATTAGAAAATTATAGTAATAAAAGTGTTGTGCAAGAAGAAGTATTGATTCTAACAGAATTGCTGGAAGATATTACTAAAAATATGCTTGCCCCAGAGACCTTTGAAAAAATCATGCAGTTGAAAGAATTATCAACTCAAGAAGATTATCAAGGTCTAAACCGTCTAGTGACTAGCTTATCAAATGATGAAATGGTCTATATTTCACGCTATTTTTCAATCTTACCTCTTTTGATTAATATTTCAGAGGATGTGGATTTAGCTTATGAAATCAATCATCAAAATAATATTGATCAGGACTATTTAGGTAAATTATCTACAACGATCAAAATGGTTGCTGAAAAAGAAAATGCCGTTGAAATTCTTGAACACTTGAATGTTGTCCCTGTTTTGACAGCTCATCCAACACAAGTGCAACGAAAAAGTATGTTGGATTTAACAAATCATATTCATAGTCTTTTGCGTAAATACCGTGATGTTAAGTTGGGGTTGATCAATAAAGAAAAATGGCACAATGATTTGCGCCGTTATATCGAAATTATCATGCAGACAGACATGATTCGTGAGAAAAAATTAAAAGTGACTAACGAAATCACGAATGCTATGGAATATTACAACAGCTCCTTTTTGAAAGCTCTACCTCACTTGACGACGGAGTATAAGCGCTTAGCGCAAGCGCATGGTCTGGATTTAAAACAGGCTAAACCAATCACCATGGGTATGTGGATTGGTGGAGACCGTGATGGTAATCCCTTTGTTACAGCAGAGACCTTGAAACAGTCTGCACTCACTCAGTGTGAAGTCATCATGAACTACTATGATGAAAAGATTTACCAACTTTATCGTGAATTTTCTCTTTCAACTAGTATTGTCAACGTCAGCAAGCAAGTCAGAGAAATGGCTCGTCAATCCAAGGATAACTCGATTTACCGTGAAAAAGAGCTTTACCGTCGTGCCTTGTTTGATATTCAGTCAAAAATCCAAGCAACTAAAACCTATCTGATTGAGGATAAGGAAGTTGGGACTTGTTATGAAACCGCCAATGATTTCTACAAGGATTTGATTGCCATTCGAGATTCTCTACTGGAAAATAAGGGCGAGTCCTTGATTTCAGGTGATTTTGTGGAATTATTGCAGGCAGTAGAGATATTTGGTTTTTACCTAGCATCAATTGATATGCGACAAGACTCTAGCGTCTATGAAGCCTGTGTGGCAGAACTCTTGAAATCAGCAGGAATTCATTCTCGTTATAGCGAGTTAAGCGAAGAAGAAAAGTGTGACCTTCTCTTGAAAGAGTTAGAAGAAGATCCCCGAATTCTTTCTGCGACTCACGCAGAAAAATCAGAATTATTAGCAAAAGAACTAGCTATTTTTAAGACGGCTCGTGTTTTGAAAGATAAGTTGGGAGATGATGTCATCCGCCAGACCATCATTTCGCACGCTACTAGCCTTTCTGATATGCTAGAATTAGCTATTCTATTAAAAGAAGTAGGACTGGTGGATACGGAAAGGGCGCGTGTTCAGATTGTTCCCCTTTTTGAAACAATTGAAGACTTGGATCATTCAGAGGAAACAATGAGAAAATATCTTTCTCTTAGCCTTGCCAAAAAATGGATTGCCTCACGAAATAACTACCAAGAAATCATGCTTGGCTACTCTGACAGTAATAAAGATGGTGGTTACTTGTCATCATGTTGGACCCTCTACAAGGCTCAACAACAATTGACTGCTATTGGAGATGAATTTGGCGTTAAGGTTACCTTTTTCCATGGTCGTGGTGGTACTGTCGGTCGTGGTGGTGGACCAACCTATGAAGCCATCACATCTCAACCGCTCAAGTCTATCAAGGATCGTATCCGCTTGACGGAGCAGGGTGAAGTAATTGGGAATAAATACGGTAACAAAGACGCCGCTTACTATAACCTTGAAATGCTAGTATCGGCAGCTATTAATCGTATGATTACTCAGAAAAAGAGCGATACCAATACCTCAAATCGTTATGAAGCCATTATGGATCAAGTAGTGGACCGTAGTTACGATATCTACCGTGATTTGGTCTTTGGTAATGAGCATTTCTATGATTATTTCTTCGAGTCAAGTCCAATCAAGGCTATTTCAAGTTTTAATATTGGTTCTCGTCCAGCCGCTCGTAAGACGATTACTGAAATCGGTGGTTTGCGTGCCATCCCTTGGGTATTCTCATGGTCACAGAGTCGTGTTATGTTCCCTGGATGGTACGGGGTTGGTTCGAGCTTCAAGGAATTTATCGATAAAAATCCAGAGAATATTGCTATCTTACGAGATATGTACCAAAATTGGCCTTTCTTCCAATCGCTTCTTTCAAATGTTGATATGGTCTTGTCAAAATCAAATATGAATATTGCTTTTGAATATGCTAAACTTTGTGAAGACGAGCAAGTTAAGGCCATCTATGAGACTATTTTAAATGAATGGCAAGTTACTAAGAACGTTATCTTGGCTATTGAAGGACATGACGAACTCTTAGCTGACAATCCATATCTAAAAGCTAGTCTGGATTACCGTATGCCTTACTTTAATATTCTCAACTATATTCAGTTAGAGTTGATTAAACGCCAACGTCGTGGAGAATTGTCCAGTGATCAAGAACGATTGATTCATATCACCATCAACGGAATTGCAACAGGATTGCGTAATTCAGGCTAATCATTTTCAAAAGTGAAGATGAAAAAAATTCTAATAGACTATTGACAAGTAGTTTAAAAATGATATAATTTAACCATTCAGAAAAGTAATCGTACAAACTTTCAAGAGAGTCTGTGGTAGCTGAAAACAGATAAGTGGCGATGATGAAAATTGGGCTGAATGTTATTTAGAATTTGAAATCATAAAAATTCGGTGAGCACACCTTACAGTGCATCTCGTTATTGCGAGACAGAGCGATAGGGAAATTCCCTATAATTGAGGTGGTACCGCGCATCGACGTCCTCACACAAGTTTTTTGTGTGAGGATTTTTTTGATGGAGGTTAGTATGGAAAGAAAACGATGGCGTCGCTTGTTTATACTCAATGAAAATCAAAGTACAAACTAGGAAGCTAGCCNNAGGTTGTGGATAGAACTGACAGAGTCAGTATCATATACCTACGGTAAGGCGACGCTGACGTGGTTTGAAGAGATTTTCGAAGAGTATTAGATAAGTGAAGTATTTTAAAGGAATTAAAAAGGAGAAATAGAATGAAAAATAAACGTTTAATTGGAATTATCGCTGCATTAGCAGTCTTAGTAGCAGGAAGCTTGATTTACTCTTCAATGAATAAATCAGAAGCTCAGAATAATAAGGATGAGAAGAAAATAGCCAAGATTGGTGTGCTTCAATTTGTGAGCCATCCATCCCTTGATTTGATTTATAAAGGGATTCAAGACGGACTTGCAGAAGAAGGATATAAAGATGATCAAGTTAAAATCGATTTTATGAACTCAGAAGGTGACCAAAGTAAGGTTGCGACAATGAGTAAACAATTGGTTGCAAATGGCAATGACCTTGTGGTTGGTATTGCGACACCAGCTGCTCAAGGTTTGGCTAGTGCAACAAAAGACCTAACTGTTATTATGGCTGCTATTACAGACCCAATTGGTGCTAACTTGGTTAAAGATTTGAAAAAACCAGGTGGCAACATTACAGGGGTATCTGACCACAATCCAGCTCAACAACAAGTTGAACTCATCAAAGCTTTGACACCAAATGTGAAAACAATCGGAGCTCTTTACTCAAGCAGCGAAGATAATTCCAAAACTCAGGTCGAAGAATTTAAGGCTTATGCTGAAAAAGCAGGTCTGACAGTGGAAACATTTGCAGTTCCTTCAACAAATGAAATTGCCTCAACTGTCACTGTTATGACTAGCAAGGTAGATGCTATTTGGGTTCCAATTGATAACACCATTGCATCAGGATTTCCAACGGTTGTCTCTAGCAATCAAAGTTCTAAGAAACCAATTTATCCAAGTGCGACAGCTATGGTAGAAGTAGGTGGTTTGGCATCAGTTGTAGTTGACCAACATGACCTTGGTGTGGCAACTGGAAAAATGATTGCGCAAGTCTTGAAAGGTGCAAAACCAGCCGATACCCCAGTCAATGTCTTTTCAACTGGTAAGTCAGTCATCAATAAAAAAATAGCACAAGAACTAGGTATTACGATTCCTGAGTCTGTTCTCAAAGAAGCAGGACAAGTCATCGAATAAATAAGGTAGGGAGGAGGAGACTCTTCCCATTTTTTAAAAAGATGAATATAGAAAGGATTAAATAAAATATGATTGTTTCCATTATTTCTCAAGGATTTGTCTGGGCTATTCTAGGTCTGGGAATCTTTATGACATTTAGGATTTTAAACTTTCCAGATATGACAACAGAAGGTTCCTTCCCTCTTGGGGGAGCTGTTGCTGTCACTTTGATAACCAAAGGCGTGAACCCTTTTTTAGCGACACTGCTTGCTGTTGGAGCAGGGTGTTTGGCTGGAATGGTAGCAGGACTTCTTTATACAAAAGGGAAGATTCCAACTTTGCTCTCAGGGATTTTGGTGATGACTTCCTGTCACTCTATCATGCTCTTGATTATGGGACGTGCCAATTTAGGCTTACTTGGAACCAAGCAAATCCAGGATGTTTTGCCTTTTGATTCAGATTTGAACCAACTCTTGACAGGTCTTATCTTTGTCAGTTTTGTTATTGCTCTCATGCTCTTTTTCTTGGATACCAAACTCGGACAAGCCTATATTGCTACAGGTGACAATCCTGATATGGCTAGAAGTTTCGGGATTCATACTGGACGCATGGAGCTCATGGGCTTGGTCTTATCAAATGGTGTGATTGCCCTTGCAGGAGCTCTCATTGCCCAGCAAGAAGGGTATGCTGATGTATCTCGAGGGATCGGGGTTATCGTTGTGGGGCTTGCAAGTTTGATTATTGGAGAAGTTATTTTCAAGAGTTTGAGTTTGGCAGAACGTCTGGTTACCATCGTTGTAGGTTCTATCGCTTATCAATTCTTAGTGTGGGCGGTTATTGCGCTTGGCTTTAATACAAGTTACCTTCGTTTGTACAGCGCCGTGATTTTAGCAGTCTGCCTCATGATTCCAACATTTAAGCAAACAATCTTGAAAGGAGCCAAGTTAAGCAAATGACAGCCATTGTAGAATTAAAAAATGCAACCAAAGTCGTTAAAAATGGCTTTGATGAAGAAAAGATTATTTTAAATGATGTTTCCTTAGAAATTTTTGAACAGGATTTTATCACGATTTTGGGTGGAAATGGTGCTGGTAAATCAACCCTCTTTAACACTATTGCAGGAACCTTATCACTAACCAGTGGAACTATCCGTATTTTAGGTGAGGATGTTACCAAGTTTTCACCAGAAAAGCGCGCTAAGTATCTGTCTCGTGTCTTCCAAGATCCAAAGATGGGGACAGCTCCTCGTATGACAGTGGCAGAGAATCTCTTGATTGCCAAGTTTCGTGGTGAAAAGCGTGGACTATTTCCGAGACGTCTGGCTAGCTACAAGGATGAATTTCAGACAACTATTGAAAAAGTAGGGAATGGTCTTGAGAAACACTTGAATACACCGATTGAGTTCTTATCAGGTGGGCAAAGACAGGCCTTGAGTCTCTTGATGGCAACCTTGAAGCGCCCAGAATTTCTCTTGTTAGACGAGCATACTGCAGCCCTTGATCCAAAGACCAGTGTCGCACTCATGGAATTGACGGATGAATTTGTTAAGAAGGATCAGTTGACAGCCCTTATGATTACCCATCATATGGAAGATGCTCTCAAATATGGCAATCGTTTGATTGTCATGAAAGAAGGACGAATTATCCAAGATTTGAAACAAGAAGAAAAAGCAAAAATGAAAATCTCTGATTATTATCAACTCTTTGAATAAAGTAGGGAAAATGAGTGAAATGGTTTACTTTTTTTCTGAAATAAAGTATACTATATAAAGTAAACTATGATAACATGGAGGTATTGTGTATGGTTGACAAACAAGTCATTGAAGAAATCAAAAACAATGCCAACATTGTGGAAGTCATAGGAGATGTGATTTCTTTACAAAAGGCAGGACGGAACTATCTAGGGCTCTGTCCTTTTCATGGTGAAAAAACACCTTCTTTCAATGTTGTAGAGGACAAGCAGTTTTACCACTGTTTTGGTTGTGGTCGCTCGGGTGATGTCTTTAAATTCATCGAGGAGTACCAAGGGGTTCCCTTTATGGAGGCTGTCCAAATCTTAGGTCAGCGTGTTGGGATTGAGGTTGAAAAACCGCTTTATAGTGAACAGAAGCCAGTTTCTCCTCACCAAGCTCTTTATGATATGCACGAAGATGCTGCCAAATTTTATCATGCTATTCTCATGACAACGACCATGGGCGAAGAGGCCAGAAACTACCTTTATCAGCGTGGTTTGACAGATGAAGTGCTCAAGCATTTTCGGATTGGTTTATCACCTCCAGAACGAAACTATCTGTATCAACGTTTGTCTGGTCAATATCGTGAAGAGGATTTTTTGGATTCGGGACTGTTTTATCTATCGGATGCTAATCAATTTGTAGATACCTTTCACAATCGGATTATGTTTCCCCTGACAAATGATCAGGGAAAGGTTATTGCCTTCTCAGGTCGTATCTGGCAGAAAACGGATTCACAAACTTCTAAGTATAAAAATAGCCGTTCGACTGCAATTTTTAACAAAAGTTACGAATTATATCATATGGATAGGGCAAAAAAATCTTCTGGTAAAGCCAGTGAGATTTACCTGATGGAAGGGTTCATGGATGTCATCGCAGCCTATCGGGCTGGAATCGAAAACGCTGTGGCGTCCATGGGAACAGCCTTGAGTCGTGAGCATGTTGAGCATCTGAAAAGGTTAACCAAGAAGTTAGTTCTGGTATACGATGGCGATAAGGCTGGGCAAGCTGCGACATTGAAAGCGCTGGACGAAATTGGTGATATACCTGTGCAAATCGTCAGCATGCCTGATAACTTGGATCCGGATGAGTATCTACAAAAAAATGGTCCAGAAGAATTGGCCTATCTATTAACGAAAACTCGTATTAGTCCGATTGAGTTCTACATTCACCAGTACAAGCCTGAAAATAGTGAAAATCTACAGGCTCAGATTGAGTTTATTGAAAAAATAGCTCCCTTGATTGTTCAAGAAAAGTCTATCACTGCTCAAAATAGCTATATTCATATTTTAGCTGACAGTCTGGCATCCTTTGATTATGCTCAGATTGAGCAGATTGTTAATGAGAGTCGTCAGGCGCAAAGGCAGAATCGCATGGAAGGAATTTCCAGACCGACGCCAATCACCATGCCTGTCACCAAGCAGTTATCCGCTATTATGAGGGCAGAAGCCCATCTACTTTATCGAATGATGGAATCCCCTCTTGTTTTGAACGATTACCGCTTGCGAGAAGATTTTGCATTTGATACACCTGGATTTCAGGTCTTATATGACTTGCTTGGACAGTATGGCAATCTTCCTCCAGAAGTTCTAGCAGAACAGACAGAGGAAGTTGAAAGAGCTTGGTACCAAGTCTTAGCTCAGGATTTACCATCTGAGATGTCACCTCAGGAACTTAGTGAAGTAGAAATGACTCGAAACAAGGCTCTCTTGAATCAGGATAATATGAGAATCAAAAAGAAGGTGCAGGAAGCTAGCCATGTAGGAGATACCGACACAGCCTTAGAAGAATTGGAACGTTTAATTTCACAAAAGAGAAGAATGGAGTAATAATGGCAACAAAACAAAAAGAAGTAACAACATTTGACGTACAAGTAGCAGAATTTATCCGTAATCATAAGCAAAAAGGGACAGCAACAGATGATGAAATCAATGCTAGTCTTGTCGTTCCTTTTACCTTGGACGCTGATGGGATTGAAGATCTCTTGCAACGGATTCAAGATGCAGGAATTTCTATCACAGATAATGAAGGAAATCCAAGTGCGCGTGTTCTTAGCAATGAAGAAGAACCAGAACTCAGCGATGAGGACTTGATTGGGTCAACTTCTGCTAAGGTTAATGACCCTGTCCGTATGTATTTGAAAGAAATCGGGGTCGTTCCTCTCTTGACCAATGAAGAGGAAAAAGAGTTAGCACTGGCTGTTGAAGCGGGTGACATCGAAGCTAAACAACGCCTTGCGGAAGCCAACCTTCGTTTGGTTGTTTCTATTGCCAAACGCTATGTCGGTCGTGGTATGCAGTTCCTTGACTTGATTCAAGAAGGAAATATGGGTTTGATGAAGGCGGTTGACAAGTTTGATTATTCTAAAGGATTCAAGTTCTCAACTTACGCAACTTGGTGGATTCGTCAGGCTATCACTCGTGCTATTGCGGACCAAGCTCGTACCATCCGTATCCCAGTTCACATGGTTGAAACCATCAATAAATTGGTTCGTGAACAGCGGAATCTCCTTCAAGAATTAGGTCAAGATCCAACACCTGAGCAAATCGCTGAACGTATGGATATGACTCCTGATAAGGTTCGTGAAATCTTGAAGATTGCTCAAGAACCAGTATCTCTTGAAACACCAATCGGTGAAGAGGATGATAGCCACCTTGGAGACTTTATCGAAGATGAAGTGATTGAAAATCCAGTGGACTATACAACTCGTATCGTCTTGCGTGAGCAGTTGGATGAGGTCTTGGATACTCTTACAGACCGTGAAGAAAATGTTCTGCGTCTACGTTTTGGACTAGATGATGGAAAAATGCGCACCCTTGAAGATGTGGGGAAAGTCTTTAACGTGACTCGCGAGCGTATCCGTCAGATTGAAGCTAAGGCTTTGAGAAAACTACGTCAACCAAGTCGCAGCAAACCGCTTCGTGATTTTATTGAAGACTAAGAGTGAGGATAAATATGGCTTATACAGAAGAGCAAATTGAAAACATCAAAACACGCATTTTAACAGCCTTGGAAGAAGTCATCGACCCTGAGTTGGGAATCGATATTGTCAATCTTGGTTTGATCTATGAGATTCGTTTTGACGGCGACACAGGGCAAACAGAGATTGATATGACGTTGACAACTATGGGTTGTCCCCTAGCAGACCTTTTGACGGACCAGATTTATGATGCCATGACAGAGGTTCCAGAAGTAACTGATACTGAGGTCAAATTGGTTTGGTATCCAGCCTGGACTGTTGAAAAAATGAGTCGCTATGCACGCATTGCCCTAGGCATTAAGTAAACAGATAAAAACATGTGAGAGACCATTGGAAAATGAGGAAATTTCCCCTTCTTTTCCTCTAGTCTCTCCTTTCTTTTGCTGATTTTATTCAAAGAAAATGATATAATAGTAGTTATGGAAAAAAAGAAATTACGCATCAATATGTTGAGTTCAAGTGAGAAAGTAGCAGGACAAGGAGTTTCAGGTGCTTACCGTGAATTAGTTCGTCTTCTTCACCGTGATGCCAAAGACCAATTGATTGTTACAGAAAATATTCCAATCGAGGCAGATGTGACTCACTTTCATACCATTGATTTCCCCTATTATTTATCAACATTCCAAAAGAAACGCTCAGGGAGAAAGATTGGCTATGTGCATTTCTTACCTGATACACTTGAGGGAAGTTTGAAAATTCCATTTTTCTTAAAGGGAATTGTGAAACGCTATGTATTTTCTTTTTACAACCGGATGGAGCACTTGGTTGTGGTCAATCCTATGTTTATCGAGGATTTGGTGACAGCTGGTATTCCACGTGAGAAAGTGACCTATATCCCTAACTTTGTCAACAAGGAAAAATGGCATCCACTTCCACAAGAAGAGGTAGTCAGACTGCGAACAGAGCTAGGTCTTAGTGACAATCAGTTTATCGTAATAGGTGCTGGTCAAGTTCAGAAACGTAAAGGGATTGATGACTTTATCCGTCTGGCTGAGGAATTGCCTCAGATTACCTTTATCTGGGCGGGTGGTTTCTCTTTTGGTGGCATGACAGATGGTTATGAACGCTACAAGAAAATCATGGAAAATCCACCTGAAAATTTGATGTTTCCAGGTATTGTGTCACCAGAGCGGATGCGCGAATTGTATGCCCTAGCGGACCTTTTCTTGTTGCCTAGTTACAATGAGCTCTTCCCGATGACGATTTTAGAGGCTGCTAGTTGTGAAGCTCCTATTATGTTGCGTGATTTGGATCTTTATAAGGTGATTTTGGAGGGAAATTATCGGGCGACAGCGGGTAGAGAAGAGATGAAAGAGGCTATTTTGGAATATCAAGCAAATCCTGCTGCCTTAAAAGACCTCAAAGAAAAGGCTAAGAATATTTCCAGAGAGTATTCTGAAGAGCATCTGTTACAAATCTGGTTGGACTTTTATGAGAAACAAGCCGCTTTAGGGAGAAAGTAAAAAGTGAGGTAATCTATGCGAATTGGTTTATTTACAGATACCTATTTTCCTCAGGTTTCTGGTGTTGCGACCAGTATTCGAACCTTGAAAACAGAACTTGAAAAGCAGGGACATGCTGTTTTTATCTTTACGACGACAGATAAGGATGTCAATCGCTATGAAGATTGGCAAATTATCCGCATTCCAAGTGTTCCCTTCTTTGCTTTTAAGGATCGCCGCTTTGCCTATCGAGGTTTTAGCAAGGCGCTTGAAATTGCTAAACAATATCAACTTGATATTATCCATACTCAGACAGAATTTTCTCTTGGCTTGTTGGGGATTTGGATTGCGCGTGAATTGAAGATTCCAGTCATCCATACCTATCACACCCAGTATGAAGACTATGTGCATTATATTGCCAAGGGTTTGCTGATTCGTCCTAGTATGGTCAAGTATTTGGTTAGAGGTTTTTTACATGATGTGGATGGAGTCATTTGCCCGAGTGAGATTGTCCGTGACTTGCTATCTGACTATAAGGTTAAGGTTGAAAAACGGGTCATTCCAACTGGGATTGAATTAGCCAAGTTTGAGCGTCCGGAAATCAAGCAGGAAAATTTGAAAGAACTGCGTAGTAAACTAGGGATTCAAGATGATGAAAAGATGCTACTTAGTCTTTCCAGAATTTCCTATGAAAAAAATATTCAAGCAGTACTAGCAGCTTTTGCAGATGTTCTGAAAGAAGAAGACAAGGTTAAACTGGTGGTAGCTGGGGATGGCCCTTATCTGGATAACCTCAAAGAGCAAGCCCAGAAACTAGAGATTCAAGACTCCGTCATCTTTACAGGCATGATTGCTCCTAGTGAGACGGCTCTTTATTATAAGGCAGCAGATTTCTTTATTTCAGCGTCTACAAGTGAAACGCAAGGTTTGACCTACTTGGAAAGCTTGGCTAGTGGGACGCCTGTCATTGCTCATGGAAATCCTTATCTGGACAATCTTATCAGTGATAAAATGTTTGGAACCTTATATTACGGTGAACATGATTTGGCTGGAGCTATTCTGGAGGCCCTGATTGCAACACCAGACATGAATGAGCATACCTTATCAGAGAAATTGTACGAGATTTCAGCTGAGAACTTTGGGAAACGAGTGCATGAGTTTTATCTGGATGCCATTATTTCAAATAATTTCCAGAAAGATTTGGCTAAAGATGATACGGTCAGTCAGCGTATCTTTAAGACAGTTTTGTATCTTCCGCAAAAGGTGGTCGCTGTACCGGTAAAAGGCTCTAGACGCATGCTGAAGGCTTCAAAAACACAGTTAATCAGCATAAGAGATTATTGGAAAGACCATGAAGAATAGAAAGAGGAACAGTATGAAAAAACAATTAATGAGAAGTGGGCGTGACAAAAAGATTGCGGGTGTTTGTGCTGGAGCGGCCTATTATCTAGATATGGATCCAACTATCGTTCGAGTCATTTGGGGTGTCCTTGCTTGCTGTTACGGAGCGGGAATTGTAGCTTATATCATTTTGTGGATTATTGCGCCTGTAGCAACTGACTATTGAAAACTAGCTGAATTCATGCTAAGATAATAGAAAATAGAATGTAACGAAGGAGAGAAAAATGGCATTTGGAGATAACGGAAATCGTAAAAAAACTATGTTTGAGAAAATAACCTTGTTTATCGTGATTATCATGCTAGTAGCAAGTTTATTGGGAATTTTTGCAACTGCAATTGGTGCCCTCAGTAATCTATAAAATAGATTCAAGAAAATTTAGTGACTGGGATTTCCCAGCCCTTTTTTAAAGTGAGAAGAAAAAATGAGTATGTTTTTAGATACAGCCAAGATCAAGGTCAAGGCTGGTAATGGTGGTGATGGCATGGTTGCCTTTCGCCGTGAAAAATATGTCCCTAATGGCGGTCCTTGGGGTGGTGACGGTGGTCGTGGAGGTAATGTAGTCTTCGTTGTAGATGAAGGTCTACGTACCCTCATGGATTTCCGCTACAATCGTCATTTCAAGGCTGATTCTGGTGAAAAAGGAATGACCAAAGGGATGCATGGTCGTGGAGCTGAGGACCTTAGAGTTCGAGTGCCACAAGGTACGACTGTGCGTGATGATGAGACAGGCAAGGTCTTGACAGATTTGATTGAACACGGTCAAGAATTTATTGTAGCCCATGGTGGTCGTGGTGGACGTGGAAACATCCGCTTTGCGACACCAAAAAATCCTGCACCTGAAATCTCTGAAAACGGAGAACCAGGTCAGGAACGTGAGTTACAATTGGAACTAAAAATCTTGGCAGATGTTGGTTTAGTAGGATTCCCATCTGTAGGGAAATCAACACTTTTAAGTGTTATCACATCGGCTAAACCTAAAATTGGTGCCTACCACTTTACGACCATTGTGCCAAATCTAGGTATGGTTCGCACCCAATCAGGTGAATCCTTTGCAGTAGCCGATTTGCCAGGTTTGATTGAAGGGGCTAGTCAAGGTGTTGGTTTGGGAACTCAGTTCCTCCGTCACATTGAGCGTACCCGTGTCATCCTTCATATTATTGATATGTCAGCTAGCGAAGGACGTGATCCTTATGAGGATTATCTTGCCATTAACAAGGAGTTAGAGTCATACAATCTTCGTCTCATGGAGCGTCCACAGATTATCGTAGCCAATAAGATGGATATGCCTGAGAGTCAAGAAAATCTTAAAGAATTTAAGAAAAAATTGGCTGAAAACTACGATGAATTTGAAGAGTTACCAGCTATCTTCCCAATATCTGGTTTGACCAAGCAAGGTCTGGCTACGCTTTTGGATGCGACAGCTGAATTGTTAGACAAGACACCAGAATTCTTGCTCTATGACGAGTCAGATATGGAAGAAGAAGCTTACTACGGCTTTGACGAGGAAGAGAAAGCCTTTGAAATTAGTCGTGATGACGATGCGACATGGGTACTTTCTGGTGAAAAACTCATAAAACTCTTCAATATGACCAACTTTGATCGTGACGAATCAGTCATGAAATTTGCCCGCCAGCTTCGTGGTATGGGGGTTGATGAAGCCCTTCGTGCGCGTGGTGCTAAGGATGGGGACTTGGTTCGCATTGGTAAATTTGAGTTTGAATTTGTAGACTAGGAGATTGGTATGGGAGATAAACCGATATCTTTCCGAGATGCGGATGGCAATTTTGTTTCCGCCGCAGACGTTTGGAATGAAAAGAAATTGGAAGAACTATTTAATCGTCTCAATCCAAATCGTGCTCTGAGATTGGCACGAACTAAAAAGGAAAATCCATCTCAGTAAAGAAGCTAAACAATTCCGTGCCTCATCAGACACGGAATTTTGTGGTACGACTGGATATATAGCAAACTGAATTTGGAATAGCACAGCATATCTTCTAAAATATTGTTATAAATTGATTTGGATTTCAAAATTAAATTGTTTAATTCTTATTTCACTTTGTTATAGTATATCTGATGTCAAAGTTCTCGGCGAGTCAAATAGCGATTCCCAAGCCTGACTATCGTGAGGTAGCGGATTAAAACGGTCTGGGGATAGATCGTTTTAAGTCTGACGCTGGAAATAAGAATCGTCAGAGGAAGGGATAGCGAAATCGTGGCTCTACGAACAGGAACGTGATAGTAAGGTGTATATAGTGGATAAGGGGGCTCAGAACTCTAAATTCCAAAAAGGTAGTACATAAAGCACGAGAGTAATTGAATTCGTACTAAGATTTCCTATTTTCACTGTAACCTTTTAACGTCCTCATATCTTGTATAAACGAGGATAGATGTACGACTTATCCCGTGAGGTCTATCACTATAAAGAGAAAACGACAGATAGAAGTGATCCTGAGTCACGGTTATCTTTAAAATAGATTGTCTGATAGGATGCTAGCCTGAAAACGTCTTGTTCATGAAATATAGGACGGTATGTATAAAACGCTTCTGTGAACTGAGAGAAGGGGGAGAAGTTCTTTCTAAAGTTTAGTTGAACAGCCGTATTCCGATACTTAGATAAGGGAGCTAGTCTTAGCTCCTACTCGATTTCAGGGGACAAAAAAGGGGTAATAGCGCTTCGAGAAAGATTATACTCAAAATCTCTTCAAACCACGTCAGCGTCGCCTTGCCGTATATATATGTTACTGACTNNAAAACAGTGTTTTGAGCAGCCTGCGGCTAGCTTCCTAATCTGCTCTTTGGTTTTCATTGAGTATCAGTGACTAACTCATCAACTCTGATTTATCCAATAAAATTGAAAAGGATGGAAAAAAGGTTGCATTTATGATATAATTTATTTTAAAGACCTTATTAGAAATCTTGAGAGAGTATTGAAAACTTAGAATGAGAAAAATTGTTATCAATGGTGGATTACCACTACAAGGTGAAATCACTATTAGTGGTGCTAAAAATAGTGTTGTGGCCTTAATTCCGGCTATTATCTTGGCTGATGATGTGGTGACTTTGGATTGCGTTCCAGATATTTCGGATGTAGCCAGTCTTGTCGAAATTATGGAATTGATGGGAGCTACTGTTAAGCGTTATGACGATGTCTTGGAGATTGATCCAAGAGGTGTTCAAAATATTCCAATGCCTTATGGGAAAATCAATAGTCTTCGTGCATCTTATTATTTTTATGGAAGTCTTTTAGGTCGCTTTGGTGAAGCCACAGTTGGCTTGCCTGGAGGATGTGACCTTGGTCCTCGTCCGATTGACCTACACCTTAAGGCTTTTGAAGCTATGGGTGCCACTGTTAGCTACGAGGGAGATAACATGAAGTTATCTGCTAAAGATACAGGACTTCATGGTACAAGTATTTACATGGATACGATTAGTGTAGGAGCAACGATTAATACGATGATTGCTGCGGTTAAAGCAAATGGTCGTACTATTATTGAAAATGCAGCCCGTGAACCTGAAATTATTGATGTAGCTACCCTCTTGAATAATATGGGTGCCCATATCCGTGGGGCAGGAACCAATATCATCATTATTGATGGTGTCGAAAGATTACATGGGACCCGTCATCAGGTGATTCCAGACCGCATTGAAGCTGGAACATATATTTCCTTAGCTGCTGCAGTTGGTAAAGGAATTCGTATCAATAATGTTCTTTACGAACACCTAGAAGGATTTATTGCTAAGTTGGAAGAAATGGGAGTGAGAATGACTGTATCTGAAGACAGCATTTTTGTCGAGGAACAGTCTAATTTGAAAGCAATCAATATTAAGACGGCTCCTTACCCAAGCTTTGCAACTGATTTGCAACAACCGATTACCCCACTTTTACTAAGAGCGAATGGTCGTGGTACAATTGTCGATACGATTTACGAAAAACGTGTAAATCATGTTTTTGAACTAGTAAAGATGGATGCGAACATTTCGACAACAAATGGTCATATTTTGTACACGGGTGGACGTAGTTTACGTGGAGCCAGTGTTAAAGCAACTGACCTGAGAGCAGGTGCAGCTTTAGTTATTGCTGGTTTGATGGCCGAGGGACAAACTGAAATTATCAATGTCGAGTTTATCTTACGTGGTTATTCTGATATTATCGAAAAATTACGTAATCTAGGAGCGGATATTAGACTTGTTGAGTATTAAACCGTAGAGGTGTTTATGAATATTTGGACCAAATTAGCAATGTTTTCTTTTTTTGAAACGGATCGCTTGTATTTGCGTCCTTTCTTTTTTAGTGATAATCAGGACTTCCACGAGGTAGCTTCAAATCCAGAAAATCTTCAATTTATTTTCCCAACGCAGGCAAGTCTGGAAGAAAGTCAGTATGCACTTGCCAATTACTTTATGAAGTCCCCTTTGGGAGTGTGGGCAATTTGTGACCAGAAAAATCAACAAATGATTGGTTCTATTAAATTTGAGAAGTTAGATGAAATCAAAAAAGAAGCTGAGCTTGGCTATTTTTTGAGAAAAGATGCTTGGTCGCAAGGATTTATGACAGAGGTTGTTAGAAAAATTTGTCAGCTTTCTTTTGAAGAATTTGATTTAAAACAATTATCTATTATTACCCATCTCGAAAATGAAGCAAGTCAACGGGTTGCCCTTAAGTCTGGATTTCGATTGATTCGTCAGTTTAAAGGAAGTGATCGTTACACAAGAAAAATGCGGGATTATCTTGAATTTCGGTATGTAAAAGGAGAGTTCAATGAGTAAGCATCAGGAAATTCTAAGCTATTTGGAGGAATTACCAGTAGGTAAAAGAGTCAGTGTTCGTAGTATTTCCAATCATCTAGGAGTTAGTGATGGAACAGCCTATCGGGCTATTAAAGAAGCTGAAAACCGTGGAATTGTGGAGACCCGTCCTAGAAGTGGAACAATTCGTGTTAAATCCCAGAAAGTTGCTATAGAGAGATTAGCGTTTGCTGAAATTGCAGAGGTGACTTCTTCTGAGGTTCTGGCTGGGAAAGAAGGTTTAGAGAGAGAATTTAGTAAGTTCTCTATCGGTGCCATGACTGAACAAAACATCCTATCCTACCTTCATGATGGGGGACTCTTGATTGTCGGAGACCGGACCCGTATCCAATTACTAGCGCTGGAAAATGAAAATGCCGTTTTGGTTACAGGTGGTTTTCATGTTCATGATGATGTGCTTAAACTGGCAAATCAAAAAGGGATTCCTGTTCTAAGAAGCAAGCATGACACTTTCACTGTTGCGACTATGATCAATAAAGCCTTGTCAAATGTCCAAATCAAGACTGATATTTTGACAGTTGAGAAGCTTTATCGTCCAAGTCATGAGTATGGTTTTCTGAGAGAGACAGACACCGTTAAAGATTATTTGTACTTGGTACGCAAGAATCGTAGCAGTCGTTTTCCTGTTATCAATCAACATCAGGTTGTTGTTGGCATTGTAACCATGAGAGATGCTGGTGATAAGTCACCAAGTACCACAATTGACAAGGTCATGTCTCGTAGTTTATTTTTAGTTGGATTATCGACAAATATTGCCAATGTGAGTCAACGGATGATTGCTGAAGACTTTGAAATGGTACCGGTTGTTCGGAATAATCAAACCTTGCTTGGAGTTGTGACACGACGAGATGTCATGGAGAAGATGAGTCGTTCCCAAGTTTCTGCTCTACCAACTTTTTCTGAGCAGATTGGTCAAAAACTCGCTTATCACCATGATGAAGTCGTCATTACAGTGGAACCCTTTATGCTTGAGAAAAACGGTGTTTTGGCTAATGGTGTATTAGCGGAGATACTGACTCACATGACCCAAGATTTAGTTGTGAATAGTGGTCGCAATCTCATTATCGAGCAGATGCTCATCTACTTTTTGCAGGCTGTTCAGATAGATGATACACTGCGCATTCAAGCACGCATTATCCACCATACTAGACGGTCAGCTATTATTGATTACGATATTTATCATGGTCATCAGATTGTTTCAAAAGCAAATGTAACCGTTAAAATTAATTAGAAACTAGGAGAAAAAATGATAACATTAAAATCAGCTCGTGAAATCGAAGCTATGGATAAGGCCGGTGATTTTTTAGCAAGTATCCATATTGGCTTGCGTGATTTGATTAAGCCTGGCGTAGATATGTGGGAAGTTGAAGAATACGTTCGCCGTCGTTGTAAGGAAGAAAATTTCCTTCCGCTTCAGATTGGAGTTGACGGTGCCATGATGGACTATCCTTATGCTACCTGTTGCTCTCTTAATGATGAAGTAGCTCATGCTTTCCCTCGTCACTATATCTTGAAAGATGGTGATTTGCTCAAGGTTGACATGGTTTTGGGAGGTCCAATTGCTAAGTCTGATTTGAATGTCTCAAAATTAAACTTCAACAATGTTGAGCAAATGAAGAAATACACTCAGAGCTATTCTGGTGGTTTAGCAGACTCTTGTTGGGCTTATGCTGTAGGTACACCGTCCGAAGAAGTGAAAAACTTGATGGATGTAACTAAAGAAGCAATGTATAAGGGGATTGAGCAAGCTGTTATTGGGAACCGTATTGGTGATATTGGTGCAGCCATTCAAGAATACGCTGAAAGTCGTGGTTACGGTGTAGTGCGTGATTTGGTTGGTCATGGTGTTGGCCCAACCATGCACGAAGAACCAATGGTTCCTAACTATGGTATTGCTGGTCGTGGACTTCGTCTCCGTGAAGGAATGGTCTTGACTATTGAACCAATGATTAATACAGGTGACTGGGAAATCGATACAGATATGAAAACCGGTTGGGCGCATAAGACCATTGACGGTGGATTGTCATGTCAGTATGAACACCAATTTGTCATTACGAAAGATGGACCTGTTATCTTGACTAGCCAAGGTGAAGAAGGAACTTATTAATAAAAATTGAAAAGACTACTGGAAGTTTATTTTGATAAAAAATCCAGTAGATCTTTTCATAATAAAACGCATTGTATCAAGTGTTAGGGGCTGATATCATGCGTTTTTCTGACTTTAAGATTTTTTCCAACTCTGTTTGTAACCACATCATAACAGAGGGTCTAGGATTCAGGGCTCTCCTCCTATATACTATTAGTAAAGCAAAACTAGGGGAGAATATTTTAGTGTCGCAATCTATTGTTCCTGTAGAGGTTTTACGATATCGTTGTTTTGGTTTTAAAAAGAGAAATGGAATTCTGTTTAACGTTCGTATTGCCAATCTTAAATTTACCTTTTTTATATTGATGTATTGAGCTAGTTCATGAAAAAATTAAGTGAAAAAGTCGAGTGTTTTAGAAACCTACAGTGTAGTATTCTAGTTTCAATCCGCTATATTTTGCTACTCCCCGTAAAGTTTCTATTTTCCCTGATTTCTGATATAATAGAAATATTGACTTCAAGAGTAAGGAAGAGAAGATGAACGCATTATTAAATGGAATGAATGACCGTCAGGCTGAGGCGGTGCAAACGACAGAAGGTCCCTTGTTGATTATGGCGGGGGCTGGCTCTGGAAAGACCCGAGTTTTGACCCACCGTATCGCTTATTTAATCGATGAAAAGCTGGTCAATCCTTGGAATATCTTGGCTATTACCTTCACTAACAAGGCTGCGCGTGAGATGAAAGAGCGTGCTTATAGCCTTAATCCAGCTACTCAGGACTGTCTGATTGCGACCTTTCACTCCATGTGTGTGCGTATTCTGCGTCGCGATGCGGACCATATTGGTTACAATCGCAATTTTACTATTGTAGATCCAGGGGAGCAGCGAACTCTCATGAAACGCATTCTCAAGCAGTTGAACTTGGATCCTAAAAAATGGAATGAACGAACTATTTTGGGAACCATTTCCAATGCTAAGAATGATCTGATTGATGATGTAGCTTATGCTGCCCAAGCTGGCGATATGTATACGCAAATCGTGTCCCAGTGTTATACAGCTTATCAGAAAGAACTGCGTCAGTCGGAGTCGGTTGACTTTGATGATTTGATTATGCTGACCCTGCGTCTCTTTGATCAAAATCCTGATGTCTTGACCTACTATCAGCAGAAGTTTCAGTACATCCACGTTGATGAGTACCAAGATACTAACCATGCCCAGTACCAACTGGTCAAACTCTTGGCTTCACGCTTTAAAAATATTTGTGTGGTTGGGGATGCGGACCAGTCTATCTACGGTTGGCGTGGTGCGGATATGCAGAATATTTTGGATTTTGAGAAAGATTATCCCCAAGCCAAGGTTGTTTTGTTGGAAGAGAATTACCGTTCCACTAAAACAATTCTCCAAGCGGCCAACGAGGTCATTAAAAACAACAAAAACCGCCGTCCTAAGAATCTCTGGACCCAGAATGCTGATGGGGAGCAAATCGTTTACTATCGTGCCAATGATGAGCTAGATGAGGCTGTATTTGTAGCCAGAACTATCGATGAACTTGGTCGGAGTCAAAACTTCCTTCACAAGGATTTTGCAGTTCTCTATCGTACTAACGCCCAGTCTCGTACTATTGAGGAAGCCCTGCTCAAGTCAAACATTCCTTATACCATGGTTGGTGGAACCAAGTTCTACAGCCGTAAGGAAATCCGCGATATTATCGCTTATCTTAATCTTATTGCTAATTTGAGTGACAATATCAGTTTTGAGCGTATTATCAACGAACCAAAACGTGGAATTGGGCCAGGTACTGTTGAGAAAATTCGTGACTTTGCAAATATGCAAAACATGTCTATGCTAGATGCTTCAGCCAATATCATGTTGTCTGGTATCAAGGGTAAAGTAGCCCAGTCTATCTGGGATTTTGTCAATATGATTCTGGATTTGCGAGAGCAACTGGACCAGTTAAGCATTACTGAGTTGGTTGAGTCCGTCCTAGAAAAAACAGGTTATGTCGATATTCTTAATGCTCAAGCGACCTTAGAAAGCAAGGCTAGGGTTGAAAATATTGAAGAGTTCCTTTCTGTGACGAAAAACTTTGATGACACCTCTGATGGGTCAGAAGAGGAAACTGGTCTGGACAAACTGAGTCGTTTCTTAAATGACTTGGCTTTGATTGCGGACACAGATTCAGGTAGTCAGGAGACATCAGAAGTGACCTTGATGACCCTGCATGCTGCCAAAGGTCTCGAGTTTCCAGTTGTCTTTTTGATTGGGATGGAAGAAAATGTCTTTCCACTTAGTCGTGCAGCCGAGGATCCAGATGAATTAGAAGAAGAACGCCGTCTGGCCTATGTAGGAATTACGCGTGCAGAGAAAATTCTCTATCTAACAAATGCCAACTCGCGCCTGCTTTTTGGTCGTACCAACTACAACCGTCCCACTCGTTTTATTAACGAAATCAGCTCGGACTTACTTGAGTATCAAGGTCTGGCTCGTCCAGCAAATACAAGCTTTAAGGCATCTTATAGCAGTGGTGGGGTTGCCTTCGGTCAAGGTATGAGTCTTGCCCAGGCTCTTCAAGACCGTAAACGCAGTGCTGCCCCAAAATCTATCCAGTCAAGCGGTCTCCCATTTGGTCAATTTACAGCTGGAGCAAAATCAGCTTCTAGCGAGGCAAATTGGTCCATTGGTGACATTGCTCTCCACAAGAAGTGGGGAGAGGGAACTGTTTTGGAAGTTTCAGGTAGCGGTGCTAGGCAGGAATTGAAAATCAATTTCCCAGAAGTAGGTTTGAAAAAACTTTTGGCTAGTGTGGCCCCAATTGAGAAAAAAATCTAATTTTTCATCCTTCTCACGAATAATAAAGTGAGGAGGATTTTTATGTACAGTATTTCATTCCAAGAAGATTCACTATTACCAAGAGAAAGACTGGCCAAGGAAGGAGTTGAAGCGCTCAGTAATCAAGAGTTGCTAGCTATTTTACTCAGGACAGGAACACGTCAAGCTAGCGTTTTTGAAATTGCCCAGAAAGTCTTGAGCAATCTTTCAAGCCTAACGGATTTGAAAAAAATGACCCTGCAGGAATTGCAGAGTCTGTCTGGTATCGGCCGTGTTAAGGCCATAGAATTACAAGCTATGATTGAACTGGGCCATCGTATTCACAAACACGAGACTCTTGAGATGGAAAGTATTCTCAGCAGTCAAAAGTTGGCCAAGAAGATGCAACAGGAATTGGGGGACAAAAAACAAGAGCACCTGGTGGCGCTCTATCTCAATACTCAAAATCAAATCATTCATCAACAGACCATTTTTATCGGTTCTGCAACTCGTAGTATCGCTGAGCCGCGAGAGATTCTTCACTATGCTATCAAGCATATGGCGACTTCACTCATCTTGGTCCACAATCACCCTTCGGGAGCGGTAGCCCCTAGCCGAAATGATGATCATGTCACTAAAATTGTTAAAGAAGCCTGCGACCTGATGGGGATTGTCCTCTTGGACCATTTGATTGTCTCACAATCTAGTTACTTTAGTTACCGTGAAAAGACAGATTTAATCTAAAGTTCATTAACAACATAGTCAAAGAGGTTTTTATCTTTGGGGCGATTTTCAAATAGAAATTCTGGGTGCCATTGGACACCGAGAAAGGCAACATCATCCGTACTTATGACAGCTTCAATAATACCATCTTTAGGATCATGAGCCGCAATCTTTAAATTTGGTGCTAAATCCTTGATACTCTGGTGATGGAAGGAGTTGATATGGGAGATTTCTCCATAGATTTCTCGGAGAACAGTATCAGGTTCTGTCACCAAGCGTTGAGTTGTGTACTCGGCAGAACAATTCTGCCAATGATCTTCGATATCTTGGTACAGAGTTCCGCCCATGGCAACGTTAAAAAGCTGAGTCCCACGACAGACGGAGAAAATAGGCTTTTTCTGTTTGATAGCTTCCTTGATGAGGGCTAGTTCGAAGATATCTCTTTGAAGGTGGTAGTCATCGCTATCAATGGTTTTTGGTTCACCATAGAATTTTGGATCAACATTTTGCCCACCTGTCAAGATGAGCTTGTCAATCATACTGATATAGTGGCAGGCCATTTCTTGATCACCAATCGGTAGGATGATGGGAATCCCTCCAGCGTCTTTAACGCCTTCCACAAAGCCTTTTGCTGCGTAGCTCATCATGATGTCATCATCTGGATGAGTTTTTTCGTTTCCTGTTATCCCAATAACTGGTTTTTTCATAAAATGATTTTCGCTTTCTAATCCTCTTTTCGCATGAAGTAGAGGAGGGTTTGGAGTTCACTTGTCAAATCGACATACTGAACGACCACATCTTTTGGTAAATGCAGATGGACTGGTGAAAAACTAAGAATTCCTTTCACACCAGCATCTACCAAGAGATTAGCAACCTCTTGTGACTTAACACTGGGAACGGTCAGGATAGCAGTCTTGACATCGGCATCCTTGATTTTATCCTTGATTTGAGAAATTCCGTAAATGGGAATCCCGTCAGGAGTTTGGGTACCGACTTCAGGATGGTCATCCAGGTCAAATGCCATGATAATCTTCATCTTGTTACGCTCATGAAAGCGGTAGTGGAGAAGGGCATGGCCCATATTTCCAATACCAACCAGCATGACATTGGTAATAGAGTTATCATTGAGCAAATCGGCAAAAAATGTCATCAGTTTTTTGACATCATAGCCAAAACCACGACGACCAAGTTCACCAAAATAGGAAAAATCACGACGTACGGTCGCTGAATCAATACCGATAGCCTCTGCAATTTGTTTAGAGTTGGCACGTTCAATCTTTTCTGCATGAAATCTCTTAAAAATTCGATAGTAGAGAGAGAGTCTTTTCGCTGTAGCTTTTGGAATAGCAAACTGTTTATCTTTCACAAAATCATAACCTTTCTATTCTTCTATTTTATAGAAACATTGTGAAAAAATCAACAAAAACAAGAAAAAACTAAGAAAAATCTTAGTTTTGATGTAAAAAATCTGTATGTGATAGAAAACGGTAGAGGTCTCCGACCAGACCCTGATAAATTTTCTGGCTATTAAAAGTCAGAGAAGTTACATAAAGTGTATCTGGCAGGGTCACACATCCTGACAAAGCCAGCATGAGAGCTTCATAATCCTCATACTTGAGTGTACGCTCTACATGATAGCTGTCCTTATAGGTCAATTCAAACATATGGGACCTATCTTTCTGATTTTGTAAAGACACCACGTTCTACCAAGCTATCCATGAGGAAGTAGAATTTTTCCTGATGAATGTGGTGGTCTTCTGATTTGAAAATATCAACTAGACGAAGACCAAACTTGTCAGTGATATTGATTTTAGCCCCTGTAAGTTCCTTGTTAATGATGATTTTGAGTTGGAAGCCTTCACCGCTGTTTGGCACTTTTTCCAAAAGGCGAGTCAATTCATAGTTACCAACCTTAGTCTCAAAAAAGGTGTTATCTTTGAGGGTGAATTTTTTAACAGAAGGGCTAAGAGTGTAGTCGTAACGACAATTTTTTAACTGAATGGTTTTTTCAAATGCCATATGGCTAACCTCCGATAATTTCTTTTAAGGTTTTTGCGAGGGTTTGTAGGTCTTCAACAGTATTTTGTGGCGACAAACTGATACGAACGGATTCCTTCAAGCGTTCTGAATTTGCCCCGTACATGGCTTCAAGAACATGGCTGGATTGGACAATGCCTGCCGTACAGGCTGAGCCAGTAGAGATAGAAATTCCAGCCAAATCTAGCCGAAGGAGTAAAAGGTCATTTTTCTGATCAGGAAATCCAATATTGAGAACATAAGGGAGATGATGTTGTCCTCTATTCACGTAATACTGAATTCCTTCTAGCTCTGCAAGAAAGGCAGTTTCTAGATTTTGTACATGTTGGAAATGTTCTTCCTGTTTTTCTAGGTCTTCTTTTAGGGCTGCAACCATACCCACGATGGCAGCTAGATTTTCAGTTCCGGCTCGTTTTTTCTGTTCTTGGTCTCCGCCATGAAGATAGGAATCAAAATCCATGCTAGATGCGTAGAGAAAACCGATTCCCTTAGGACCATGGAACTTGTGGGCAGAAGCAGTGAGAAAATCAATGCCCAATTCTTCTGGGTGTATAGGGATTTTACCAATAGCCTGAACTGCATCGACATGATAGGCGGCTGGGTGTTGCTTGAGTATTTGGCCAATTTCAGCAATGGGCAGTAGGTTTCCAGTCTCATTATTGGCAAACATGGTAGAAACCAAAATCGTATCGTCACGTAAGGCCTCTTGAATTTGCTGGGCGGTGATTTCTTGATTTTCTGGCTGGATAATGGTTGCTTCAAACCCAAAGTGTTGAACCAAGTAATCAATTGTTTCAAGGACAGCATGGTGCTCAATAGCAGTTGTGATAATATGTTTTCCTTGTTCTTGGTGACGAAGGCAGTAACCAATGATAGCAGTATTGTTGCCTTCTGTCCCACCAGAAGTGAAAAAGATATGTTGAGGTTTTGTCCCCAGTAACTGAGCTAGCTCCTGACGGGCTTCTCGCAATAGTTTGCCAGCTTGACGACCATGAGCATGAATACTAGAAGGATTTCCATAGGTTTCTTGCATAACCTCGGTCATAGCTGAAATAGCAACTGCTGACATAGGAGTCGTTGCAGCATTGTCCAAATAAATCAAAGAATCACCTTATTTCTTTTTGTTGTAGGCAAAGAGTGGGCTGACTGGTTTTCTTTCGTGGATACGGACGATAGCATCACCAATTAACTCACTAGCAGTGATGTAGCATACGTTTTTAGGAGTTTTTTCTTTTGTTGCTACTGAATCAGTCACAAGAATTTCTTTAATATTAGTATTGTCAAGAAGTTCAGCAGCTCCTTCGACGAAGAGGCCGTGGCTAGAAACAGCATAAATTTCTGTAGCTCCTTCACGTTCAACGATTTTAGCAGCTTCAGAGAAGGTACGTCCTGTATTTAAAATATCATCAATCAAGATAGCTTTCTTACCTTCAACATCACCAATGATATAACCTTCGTTGCGAGTTGCATCGTCTTGAGGATAGTCGATAATGGCGATAGGAGCGTCAAGATATTCAGCCAAGCTACGCGCACGTTTGACACCTGAATTTTTAGGGCTAACGACAACAACATCTGAACCGAGTAGTCCCTTATCGCAGTAATGTTTTGCAAATAGGGGGACAGTGAAAAGATTATCCACTGGAATATCAAAGAAACCTTGAACCTGAACGGCATGCAAATCAAGAGTCAGGATACGATCAACCCCAGCCTTAACCAGCATATTGGCAACTAGTTTTGCTGTAAGTGGCTCACGAGGACAAGCAATGCGGTCTTGACGTGCATAGCCAAAATATGGAAGGACAACGTTGATACTGTGGGCACTTGCACGCACACAAGCGTCGACCATGATTAACAATTCCATTAGGTGGTTGTTGACAGGGAAACTTGTTGATTGGATGATGTAAACATCATAACCACGGACACTTTCTTCGATATTCACTTGGATTTCTCCGTCTGAAAATTGACGTGACGATAGTTTTCCAAGTGGGACACCAACAGCTTCAGCAATTTTCTGTGCAATCTCTTGGTTAGAGTTGAGTGCGAAAAGTTTCATGTTTTTTCTATCTGACATTATAGACCGTCCTCTGTAAACTTTTTAAATCCTAGTGATATTTATCTTACATATATGAACTAGAACCTGTGTATTTTTATCTTTTCTATTTTACCAAAAAATGGAGATTATTTCAGCTATTTTTCATACTTTTGACAAATCGAACCAATTTTGAAGGAGCTTTTTGATAGGAAATCTGATTTTTCTCTAAAAATTGTTGGAAATCCTGTTTGCCTTGCTCGTGATTTTCCACTTCAAGCTCCAATTCGTAATCCGTCATATCAAAGTATTGACTTTCATCCAGAGCCATGAGACCGATAGCTGTTTGCATTTCATAGCGAAGCGTTGTTAGACAACCAAGAACCTGCCATTCACTAGTTTGGATACCATGTTTAGCCAATTCATCAAGAACCAGCCCTTGAGGAAGTTCTTTCTTGCTCAGATAGTTTTCAGCATCTTTTAGTTGCAATTTTTGGTTGTATTCCATGTTTCCAACACTTTGTGGGACTTTGAGTGTCAATTCTGCCCAGTCTTCAAAGGTCCGAATGCGCATAGCAATTTTCTTTTCTCGCAGTTCAAAATCAGGTGTGTCCATGTAGTAATTTTTTTGAAGAACAGGAGTGACACCTGTGAATTGGTCTTTTAGACGATTGTATTCATCTTTTTTCAATAGTGTTTTCAATTCAATTTCTAAATGTTTCATTTTTCTTACCTTTTTTTATCGTTGAAAGCGGATTTATGGTATAAACTGCTCACAGCTTCCTAGTCCCTTGAAATCAGTGGGTTTCTAGCATGTCAACCAAAAGTGAATACGAGATTGAATACGACTCTACTTTTAGCTGGAGCGAATGAAATCCATGAGCTGATCAACGACTTCAAAACGTTGATTATCATTGATGTGGGTATACATATCAAGGGTTGTTTGAACATTGTTGTGACCTAATCTGTCCGAAATAATTTTGGCTGTAATACCAGCTTCAAAGAGGAGAGAAGCGTGTGTGTGCCTGAAACCGTGAGGAGTGATTTTTTTGACATCTTTATGTTCACAAAAGAATCTTCTAAGTCTCTCTTTAACAGCTGAAGGAGAAATCCATCCTCCGAAACTATTCGTAAATATATAATTCGATTCACGTTTGTAAGGCACACCAGCCTGGAAATATTCTTTTATTTGCTGTCGTTTCCAGAGTTTCAAAACATTCAGAGTTTCATCATCTAAGGTGATAACCCTCTTACTCCTTTTGGTTTTAGGATCCTGAACAGTTTGTTTTTTACCAATCACGACAGCCGTGCGAGAAATGCTTAACAACTTATTTTCAAAGTCAACATCTGACCACATGAGGCCAATTGCTTCTCCAGTTCTCAATCCAGAAAAAGCGAGCAAGTGAAAAAAGGTGTAGTCTACTGGCTTACAATTTACTTTGTAAACTTTAAGAAACTCCGTTAGTTCCTGTTTTGTATAGTGGTTCTCTTTGCCCTTTAAGGGTCTATTTTTAGGCTTGATAATCTTGTCCAAGGGATTTAACTTAATGATGTCAAGAGAAACGGCATACTTGAAAATACGGCTGATTACAGAGTAGTAATTGGCATATAGGATATAGCGATTACTTAACTGGATAGCAACCTTTTGACAATAAGCTACACTGATCTGCTGAATTTTCATATCTGTAAAATATGAGTCAATTATAATACGAAGTTTTTTCTTAACGTTCTGATAGGTTGTTGGTTTTACAGTACTTTTATAGCTATCAAGCCATAACTCAGCGACTTCAGCGAAAGTAGGGTTCTGAAAATCTTCATTGTTTGAAAAACCGTTCTCTTCAACATCTAAGAGAAGGTCACGTTCGGCAGCCTTTGCCTCTTTAATGGTTTTAAAACCACGTCTTGTTGTGCGTTTTTCTTTTCCAGTAGCAGGGGCTATACCCAGATATGTTTGAAAGAGATATCTAGTCTCTCCTTTTTTTGTAAGGTATTTTTTTATCATAAAAAGTCCTTTCTTTTCGATTGCTTGCCCGCATAGTTGAAAAGGTGTAGAACTTATGATAAACTATAGTTGTATTTTTTTATCATCCTTTCCATTGCTTGCTAGGTGGAAAGTTGAATCCTCACACTCAAAGTTTGGCGATGGAGAGTGTGGGGATTTTTTGAGTTGTTTCCAAAATGGAAACAGTTGCTAGATAAAAAGAAAAGTAGTCGTATCAAATACGGCTACCATCACGTTATGGATCTAAAATCCAAACCTAAACTTTATGGAGCTAAACTCCTGATAGCTGTATTGTAATATAATTTTCAAAAAATATCAATTTCGCACAATAGACCTATAGGATGAGGTTGCTATTGGCGAATATGGGGGTGCTTTTGTTTATTTCAAGTATTTATAACTCAAAAAAGGGAAGTAACAATT
>NZ_VMMQ01000015.1:0-24592 GCF_013277295.1 Streptococcus sp. 477 | reverse complement strand
TTTCCGTGTCTGAAGGCTTTTTTCCTTTCTGTTGATAGGCTAGTAGCAGACGATTGATTTGTCTTTCAGAAAGATTCAGTTCGACACAGGCTCGATTCTTTGTTTTCTTTCCTTGGTCTATAGCTTTTATTACAAGATATTTTTTCGTTTCATTCATATTCAGTTGGATACTTTTCATACGACTATTCTACCAAATGGGACATTTTCACGTTCGATTTACTAAAGACATTCTCACATTCGAATTACATTCCATCCCTGATAGCGTAAAACAAACTAGTCAGGGTGACTAGTTTGTGGTATAATGAAAGGGACTCAAAAAGAAACAGGAGAAAAATGATGGATTTACTTTTAGCAATTGTATTGATTGTGCTAGCTTTTTTAGGAGGAGCTATTGGAGGAATGTACTTGGTTCGTAAGCAAATCGAAAAAGAATTTGCTGACAACCCACGTTTGAATGCTGAAGCAGTTCGTACTCTTTTGAGTGCAAATGGTCAAAAACCAAGCGAAGCCAAGGTACAACAAGTTTACCACCAAATCATTCGCCAACAAAAGGCAGCCCTTGCTAACAATAAAAAGAAAAAATAGATAAGGAAAAGTCTGGGATGAAAGTTCCAGACTTCTCACTATGTTGGCTAAGGGTTTAGGGATGAGACTTTTTCCTTGCATTCTATTGATATTTGATTATGATTAAGAGAGATAGTTATTGATTAGGCTGTCATTATTCAGTTCATCAGGAACGGTAATCATAATGAACTATCAATCAGAAAAAAGACTAGAAAGAAGACTGTATGGATAATCGCCCAATTGGTTTTTTGGATTCGGGTGTCGGGGGCTTGACCGTTGTGCGCGAGCTCATGCGCCAACTTCCCCATGAAGAAATCGTCTATATTGGAGATTCGGCACGGGCTCCCTATGGTCCCCGTCCTGCTGAGCAAATTCGTGAATATACTTGGCAGTTGGTCAACTTTCTTTTGACCAAGGATGTCAAAATGATTGTCATTGCTTGTAATACTGCGACTGCGGTCGTCTGGGAAGAAATCAAGGCTCAACTAGATATTCCTGTCCTAGGTGTTATTTTGCCAGGAGCTTCGGCAGCTATCAAGTCCAGTCAAGGTGGGAAAATAGGTGTGATTGGAACGCCCATGACGGTAGACTCAGACATTTACCGTCAGAAAATTCATGATCTGGCTCCAGACTTACAGGTGGAGAGTTTGGCCTGTCCCAAGTTTGCCCCCTTGGTCGAGTCTGGCGCCCTGTCAACCAGTGTTACCAAGAAAGTGGTCTATGAAACCCTGCGTCCCTTGGTTGGAAAGGTGGATAGCCTGATTTTGGGTTGTACCCATTATCCATTGCTCAGACCTATTATTCAAAATGTCATGGGACCAAAGGTTCAGCTCATCGATAGTGGAGCAGAGTGCGTACGGGACATCTCAGTCTTACTTAATTATTTTGAAATCAATCGTGGTCGCGATGCTGGACCACTTAATCACCGTTTTTACACAACAGCCAGCAGCCAAAGTTTTGCACAAATTGGTGAAGAATGGCTGGAAAAAGAGATTCATGTGGAGCATGTAGAATTATGACAAATAAAATTTATGAATATAAGGATGACCAGGACTGGTATGTCGGGTCCTATGGTATTTTTGGTGGCGTCCGGACGTTGACGGATGATGACTTGGATTTTCCTCTATTGGAGTTTGCCCAAAGATTTCGAGATGAGGATCGAGGTTTTCCTGTTTCTGTTACTGTTTTACGCTATGGTTCTCTCTACCGTTTATTGTCTTTTGTGGTAGATATCCTCAACCAAGAAATGGGACGAAATGTGGAAGTCATTCAACGTCAGGGTTTTTTTCTCTTAGTTGAAAATGGGCAACTCCTGCATGTAGAATTGCCTAAAGAAGGTGTTGATGTAGAAGCATTCTTTGAGACAAACAAGGTCAGAGAAACCTTATTGATTGCGACTCGAAACGAAGGCAAGACCAAAGAGTTCCGAGCTATCTTTGATAAGTTAGGCTACGATGTGGAAAATCTTAATGACTATCCTGACCTGCCTGAAGTAGCTGAAACAGGCATGACCTTCGAAGAAAATGCCCGTCTCAAGGCAGAAACCATTTCTCAATTAACGGGCAAGATGGTTTTGGCAGATGACTCAGGTCTCAAAGTCGATGTCCTTGGTGGCTTGCCAGGTGTCTGGTCAGCTCGTTTCGCAGGTGTGGGAGCTACTGACCGTGAAAACAATGCCAAACTCTTGCACGAATTGGCCATGGTCTTTAAACTCAAGGACCGCTCGGCTCAATTCCATACAACCCTAGTCGTAGCCAGTCCCAACAAGGAAAGCTTGGTTGTTGAAGCAGACTGGTCAGGCTATATTAACTTTGAACCCAAGGGTGAAAATGGCTTTGGTTACGATCCTCTCTTCCTTGTAGGAGAGACAGGCAAGTCCTCAGCTGAATTAACCCTCGAAGAAAAAAATAGTCAATCTCACCGTGCCTTAGCCGTTAAGAAACTTTTGGAGGTATTTCCATCATGGCAAAGCAAACCATCATTGTAATGAGCGATTCTCATGGCGATAGCTTGATTGTGGAAGAAATCCGTGATCGCTATGTGGGCAAAGTTGATGCCGTTTTTCATAACGGCGATTCTGAACTGCGTCCTGATTCTCCCCTTTGGGAAGGCATCCGTGTTGTTAAAGGGAATATGGACTTCTATGCAGGTTACCCAGAACGTTTGGTGACTGAGCTTGGTTCGACCAAGATTATCCAAACCCATGGTCACTTGTTTGACATCAATTTCAACTTTCAAAAGTTGGACTACTGGGCTCAGGAAGAAGAGGCCGATATCTGCCTCTATGGTCACTTGCATGTGCCAAGTGCTTGGATGGAAGGCAAGACCCTCTTTCTAAATCCAGGTTCCATCAGTCAACCACGTGGAACCATCAGAGAATGTCTCTATGCTCGTGTGGAGATTGATGATAGTTACTTCAAAGTGGACTTTTTGACACGAAACCATGAGGTGTATCCAGGCTTGTCCAAGGAGTTTAGCCGATGATTGCCAAGGAGTTTGAGACTTTCTTGTTGGGGCAGGAGGAAACTTTTTTGACTCCTGCTGAAAATCTAGCCGTGTTGATTGATACCCACAATGCGGATCATGCGACCCTCTTGCTCAGTCAGATGACCTATACCCGTGTTCCTGTTGTGACAGATGAAAAACAGTTTGTTGGGACGATTGGGCTCAGAGATATTATGGCTTATCAGATGGAGCATGACTTGAGCCAAGAAATCATGGCGGATACGGATATCGTTCATATGACCCAAACGGACGTAGCGGTTGTTTCGCCTGATTTCACCATTACGGAGGTCTTGCACAAGCTGGTAGATGAGTCCTTCTTGCCGGTTGTGGATGCGTCTGGTATTTTCCAAGGGATTATCACGCGCAAGTCTATCCTCAAAGCAGTCAATGCCCTCTTGCATGACTTTAGTAAGGAATATGAGATTCGATGCAAATGAGAGATAGGATTTCAGCCTTTTTAGAAGAAAAGCAGGGCTTATCTGCCAATTCCAAGCAGTCCTATAAGTATGATTTGGAGCAATTTTTAGACATAGTAGGCGAGCGGGTTTCTGATACTAGTCTCAAGATTTACCAAGCCCAGCTAGCCAATCTAAAAATCAGCGCTCAGAAGCGAAAGATTTCGGCCTGTAATCAATTTCTCTACTTTCTCTATCAAAAAGGAGAAGTGGACAGCTTTTACCGTTTGGAATTAGCTAAACAAGCTGAAAAGAAGACCGAGAAGTCAGAACTGTTAGACCTAGACTCTTTTTGGCAGGAAAGCGACTATCCAGAGGGCCGCTTACTGGCTCTCCTAATCTTGGAAATAGGGCTCTTGCCGAGTGAGATTTTAGCTCTAAAGGTTGCGGATATCAATCTGGATTTTCAGGTGTTGCGAATCAAGAAGGATTCCCAACAGAGGATTGTCACCATTCCCACAACCTTGCTTTCAGAGTTGGAACCCTTGATGGGCCAGACCTATCTTTTTGAAAGGGGAGGGAAAGCCTATTCTCGTCAGTGGGCCTTTCGTCAGCTAGAAGCTTTTGTCAAGGAGAAAGGTTTTCCAGCACTATCAGCCCAAGCCTTGCGGGAACAGTTCATTCTACGACAAATTGAAAACAAGGTCGATTTGTACGAAATTGCAAAAAAATTAGGATTAAAAACAGTCCTGACCTTAGAAAAGTATAGATAATGGATATTAAATTAAAGGATTTTGAAGGGCCCCTGGACTTGCTCTTGCACCTGGTTTCTAAGTATCAGATGGATATCTACGATGTGCCCATTACGGAAGTCATTGAACAGTATCTAGCTTATGTCTCAACTCTGCAGGCCATGCGTCTGGAAGTGACGGGCGAGTACATGGTCATGGCCAGCCAGCTCATGCTGATTAAGAGTCGTAAACTCCTTCCAAAGGTAGCGGAAGTGACAGATTTGGAAGATGACCTAGAGCAGGATCTTCTCTCTCAAATCGAAGAATACCGCAAGTTCAAGCTTTTGGGGGAGCACTTGGAAGCCAAGCACCAAGAACGGGCCCAGCACTATTCCAAAGCACCGACAGAGTTGATTTACGAAGATGCGGAGCTTGTGCATGACAAGACGACCATTGACCTCTTTTTGGCTTTTTCAAATATCCTAGCCAAGAAAAAAGAGGAGTTTGCACAAAATCACACGACTATCTTGCGGGATGAGTATAAGATTGAGGACATGATGGTTATCGTGAAAGAGTCCTTGGCTGGACGAGATCAATTGCGCTTGCAGGATTTGTTTAAGGAAGCCCAGAATCTCCAAGAGGTCATCACCCTCTTTCTGGCAACCCTAGAGTTAATCAAAACCCAGGAGCTGGTCCTCGTGCAAGAGGAGAGTTTCGGAGATATTTATCTCATGGAAAAGAAGGAAGAAAGTCAAGTGGCCCAAAGCTAGACTTGATAGAGAGGAAAGATGAGTACTTTAGCAAAAATAGAAGCGCTCTTGTTTGTAGCGGGTGAAGATGGGATTAGAGTCCGCCAGTTAGCTGAACTCCTCTCTCTGCCACCGACAGGCATCCAACAGAGTTTAGAAAAATTAGCCCAGAAGTATGAAAAGGACCCAGATTCCAGTTTGGATCTGATTGAGACTGGTGGTGCTTATAGATTGGTGACCAAGCCTCAATTTGCAGAGATTTTGAAGGAATACTCTAAGGCACCTATCAACCAGAGTTTATCTCGGGCTGCCCTTGAGACTTTGTCCATCATTGCTTACAAACAGCCCATCACACGGATAGAGATTGATGCCATCCGTGGGGTCAACTCGAGTGGGGCCTTGGCAAAGTTGCAGGCTTTTGACCTGATACGAGAAGACGGAAAAAAAGAAGTGTTGGGGCGTCCCAACCTCTATGTGACTACAGATTATTTCCTAGATTACATGGGAATTAACCATTTGGAAGAATTACCAGTGATTGATGAGCTTGAGATTCAAGCCCAAGAAAGCCAATTATTTGGTGAAAGGATAGAAGAAGATGAGAATCAATAAGTATATTGCCCACGCAGGTGTGGCCAGTAGGAGAAAAGCAGAAGAGCTGATCAAGCAAGGCTTGGTGACGGTTAACGGCCAAGTGGTACGTGAACTAGCAACCACTATCAAGTCAGGCGACAAGGTCGAAGTTGAAGGCCAACCTATCTACAACGAAGAAAAGGTCTACTATCTGCTTAACAAACCACGCGGTGTCATTTCCAGTGTGACAGATGATAAGGGTCGCAAGACGGTTGTCGACCTCTTGCCCAATGTCAAAGAGCGTATTTACCCTGTGGGTCGTTTGGACTGGGATACATCAGGTGTCTTGATTTTGACCAATGATGGGGACTTTACAGACGAGATGATTCACCCTCGTAATGAGATTGACAAGGTTTATGTCGCGCGTGTTAAAGGTGTGGCCAATAAGGACAATCTCCGCCCCTTGACCCGTGGTCTTGAGATTGATGGTAAGAAAACCAAGCCAGCTGTTTATGAAATTCTCAAAGTGGACCCAGTCAAAAATCGCTCTGTGGTGCAGTTGACCATCCATGAAGGGCGTAACCATCAGGTTAAAAAGATGTTTGAAGCTGTTGGTCTCCAAGTAGATAAGTTGTCTCGGACTCGTTTCGGACACCTAGACTTGACAGGACTCCGTCCAGGAGAATCCCGTCGTCTTAATAAAAAAGAAATCAGCCAACTACACACCATGGCTGTAACTAAGAAATAATGAAACGAATTTTAATAGCGCCTGTGCGCTTTTACCAACGTTTTATCTCACCAGTCTTTCCACCCTCTTGTCGCTTTGAGCTGACTTGTTCCAACTACATGATTCAGGCTATTGAAAAACATGGTTTTAAGGGGGTATTGATGGGCTTGGCTCGGATTTTACGTTGTCATCCCTGGTCGAAAACAGGTAAGGACCCCGTTCCAGACCACTTTTCCCTTAAACGAAATCAAGAAGGGGAATGAGGTGGGGTAAATAGATTTCAAAATGATAAAAACGCATCCTATCAGGTTTGAGTAAACTTGATAGGATGCGTTTTAGAATGTCAAAATTTTATACTCTTCGAAAATCTCTTCAAACCGCGTCAGCTTTCATCTGCAACCTCAAAANNTGCGGCTAGTTTCCTAGTTTGATCTTTGATTTTCATTGAGTATTAAATTGAGTTTGAAGTGGCTTATTTCAAAGCTTTTTGTGTGTCTTCAATCATGAGTTTTGTTGATTCAAGACCGCCTCCACTGAGATACCAGAGGTCTGGTGTTAGTTGGATAATCTTACCATTTTTAGCGGCAGGTGTTTCAGCGATAAGGGCATTTTCTAGGACACCGTCGTTGCTAGAGTTATCCCCACCGATGGCAAGGGTACGGTTGATGACAAAGAGAATGTCAGGGTTGATTTCTTTGACACTTTCAAAGCTGACTTCTTGTCCGTGGCGAGAATCTTCAAATTGAGTATCAGTTGGCTTGAATTTCAAGGTTTGATACAAGAAAGAAAAACGAGATTGAGCACCAAAGGCTGCCATTTTTCCTTCATTAAGGAGGATGGCAAGGGCTTTTTTGTCAGAGCTTTCATTTTTAGTAGCGACTTCTTGAATGCTCTTGTCTAGCTTGACTAATTCTTCCTTGGATTTCTGTGCACCAGTTTCGCCGAAGGCGCTTGCTAAGGATTCGATATTAACCTTGGTAGAAGTCCAGTAGTCGTCCTTGCTTGCTTGGAAGAGAACTGTTGGGGCGATTTCTTTGAATTTGTCTACGAATTTTTGTGTACGTAGGGAAGCAATAATCAAATCAGGCTCAAGGGCGGCGATAGCTTCTAAATCAGGTTCTCTCATAGAACCAACATTTTTAACTTTTCCAGCTAGGTCTTTGAGATAGGTTGGTACTGTTTTTGTAGGCATTCCAACGATATTTTTTTCAAATCCTAGAGCACGAATAGTATCCGCAGCGCCGAGGTCAAAGGTCACAATCTTTTCAGGAACTTTGGAAAGTTTGACTTCGTCTAGTGAACTTTTAATGGTTATCTCTGTTGGAGCAGAGTTGCTTGTTTCCGACTGACTAGTGCTTGAGTTTGTATTTGTACTGCATGCACCAAGTAGAAGCAAGAAGCTGGCCACTAGGGCAGTGAAATAAAGTTTAAGGGATGTTTTCATGATTTCTCCTTTTTAAAATGTGATAACGATTTAGGGAGTCTCTTGGTCTTATTGACTAAGAGACCGAAGGTTCTCTAACTTGAGCTTCTATGTTACTAGCTATAGATACAAATCTTTTTGCCATTGATATCAGCTAGCGTGATGGGAATCTCATAAAGTTGACTGAGCAGGTCAGCCTGCATGATTTGATTGGTTCTTCCCTTGCTAAAGACTTGACCGTCCTTGAAGGCGACAATTTCATCCGCATACTGGCTGGCCATGTTGATATCGTGGAGGACGATGATAATGGTCTTTCCGAGTTCCTCCACCAGTTGCTTGAGAATCTGCATCATGCTGACGCTTTGCTTGATATCGAGATTGTTGAGTGGTTCGTCTAGTAAGATAAAGTCTGTATCCTGGGCCAGTACCATAGCGATAAAGACCCGCTGGAGCTGGCCTCCAGACAGGCTATCGATGTAGCGGTTTTTTAAATTGGTCAGTTCTAAATAGTCCAGAGTTTCTCGGATTTTTTCCCAATCTTCTGGTCTCAGTCGACCTCGACTGTAAGGAAAACGTCCAAAACTGACCAGTTCTTCCACCGTCAATTTGGCTTGGTAATTAATCTTCTGCTTTAGGATAGTCAGTTCTTGAGCCAGTTCTTGTGAATTCCAACTCTCAATTTCGCGGCCTTTGATACTGAGAATTCCCTGATCCTTCTTGGTCAGTCTGCTCATGATGGAGAGGAGAGTTGATTTTCCAGCACCATTTGGACCAATGAAGGCTGTCAGTTTCTGAGGACTGACCTCAAGCGAAATGCCTTGCAAAATATCCTGTTTTTGAATGGATTTGTCAATGTTTTCCAGTTTCACTGACGCGCCCTCCTGTATAGTAAGATAAAGAATAAGAGACCACCTACGCTCTCGATGATCATGCTGATGCGAATTTCCAGTGCAAAGACTCGTTCAATCAGGGCCTGCCCCAAGGTCAAGCTAATAAATCCAACCAGAATGGCTACGATAAAGAGTAACTTGTGCCGATAGTCTTTGACAATCAGGTAGGTGAGGTTAGTCAGCATAAAGCCGAAGAAGGCCATAGGCCCTACCAAGGCAGTGGCCGTTGAGGTCAAAAGCACGATACCCCAGAGGAGTTCTCTCTGTTCTTTTTCAACATTGAGCCCCAATATCTGAGCCGTTTCTCTTTGTAGGTGCAAGACATCCAAAATGACTGCTTTCCGAAAGAAAAAGATTGTCAAAGCAAGGATAATCAGAGAGCCGATGGCTAGGATGGAAGTGTTGAGATGCTGAAAGGAAGCAAAGAGACTGTTCTGCAGTTTATCGTATTCATTTGGATCCATCAGGACTTGGAGGAAGGTACTGATATTTCGAAAGAGACTTCCGAGGGCTAGACAGATCAGCAGGATGAAGACCAGATCTTGTTTCATCAGTGTCTTCAAGTAGCCTTGCAAGGCGAGAAAGAAGAGGGATTGGACGAGAAGTAAGATTAGGAATTCTAAGATAGGAGACTTGCCAAGTTGAAGAAACTTACTTTCAAAAACCAGTAGCAGAGTTTGCAGTAGGACGTAGAAGGATTCGATTCCCAAAATACTTGGCGTCAGGAAGCGATTTTCCGTTAGGGTTTGAAAACTAATGGTCGAAATCCCTGTCGCGATGGCTACCAAGAGATAAACGATAATCTTTTGGGAACGCAACTTCCAAGCAAAGGCTGACAAGTGAGTGATGGGCCAAAAGTAGAGAAGGCAAGCTCCGATGGCAAGAATAATGAGAATCCAGAAGAGCTTGGTATGTTTGCTTTTAGACGGCATCTTTTCGTCCTCCTCTCCAGAGAAGTAGGATAAAGACGAGACTACCGATGATTCCTAGCAAGAGACTGACAGACAACTCATAGGGTCTGATCAGAACTCGGGATAGGATATCGCAAGCCAGAACTAGATTGGCACCAACCAGTGCGACCATGAGTTTGGTTTGACTCAGATTATCTCCATAACGCTTGCGAATAAGATTGGGAACGATGACCCCGAGAAATGGCAAGCCACCCACGGTAATCATGGTGACACTAGTCGTTAGTGCCACCAGAAAGAGGGCCAGTTTTTCAAGTAGGGAGTAGGAAATCCCCAAACTCTCGCTGGTTTCTTTCCCTAGATTCATGATAGTGAAGGTTTGGGATAATTTCCAAACGGCTATCAGGATGATGAGGCCTAAGAAGAGCCACTCATACTGATGAGTCTGAATCATGGAGAAGGATCCTTGGGTCCAAGCACTCATACTCTGAACCAGATTGAAACGATAGGCGATAACTTCTGTGACTGAGTCGATAATCCCACTATAGATGATTCCAATCAGAGGCAACATCCCCCTTTCCTTTACAGTAAAAATGGTCATAAAGGCTAGGAAGAAGAGGGTAAATATGATGGATGAAACAAAAGCGAAGAGCATCTTTTGGGTTAGACTCGCAGACGGAAAGATAAAGAGGCTCAATACCATTCCCAGTTTGGCGGCTTCAGTGGTTCCAACTGTACTCGGAGCAGCAAACTGATTTTGAGTGATGGTCTGCATGAGAAGGCCTGCCATACTCATACTAGAGGCCGCAAGGAGAATACTGATGGTTCTTGGAAGACGGGACTCCTGAAATAGTAGCCAGGTCTGCTGGTCGAAAGCAAAGAGTTTTCCCCATGAAAAATCACTGGTTCCAATGCTAATAGAGAGAAAGACTAGGAGCAGAAGTAAGCCAATTAAATAATGAGAAAGTTTCATACCCCGTCCTTTCATGTAGATTTGGTATCGAAAGATACCTGCGGATATTACTGTAACATGTTTTTTCTAATCTGTCAATAAAATTTCTGACAATTTAATGTAAAAAAGAAAGAAAAATTCCTGAAAGAATATCTGTCTCTCTTTTTTATAGGAAAACTGAGTAAGAAACTATCCACCTTCCCACTATCCTTCTCCTCTAAAAAGTGGTAAAATGGATGAAAGAAAGAAGGAACTGAAATGACAACATTATTTTCAAAAATTAAAGAAGTAACAGAACTTGCTGCTATCTCAGGTCATGAGGCGCCTGTCCGTGCTTATCTTCGTGAAAAATTGACACCGCATGTGGATGAAGTGGTGACAGATGGCTTGGGTGGTATTTTTGGTATTAAACATTCAGAAGCAGCGGATGCGCCGCGCGTCTTGGTCGCTTCTCACATGGATGAAGTTGGTTTTATGGTCAGCGAAATCAAGCCAGATGGTACCTTCCGTGTCGTAGAAATCGGTGGCTGGAACCCCATGGTAGTCAGCAGCCAACGTTTCAAACTTCTGACTCGTGACGGTCGTGAAATTCCTGTGATTTCAGGTTCTGTTCCGCCGCATTTGACTCGTGGAAAGGGGGGACCAACCATGCCAGCCATTGCCGATATCGTCTTTGATGGCGGTTTTGCGGATAAGGCTGAGGCAGAAAGTTTTGGAATCCGTCCTGGTGATACCATCGTACCAGATAGCTCTGCAATCTTGACAGCCAATGAAAAAAATATCATCTCAAAAGCTTGGGACAACCGCTACGGTGTTCTTATGGTTAGCGAGTTGGCGGAAGCTCTGTCAGGTCAGAAACTTGGCAATGAACTCTATCTGGGTTCTAACGTCCAAGAAGAGGTTGGTCTCCGTGGTGCGCATACTTCCACAACCAAGTTTGACCCAGAAGTTTTCCTAGCAGTTGACTGCTCACCTGCTGGTGATGTTTATGGCGGTCAAGGCAGGATTGGAGATGGAACCTTGATTCGTTTCTACGATCCAGGTCACTTGCTTCTCCCAGGAATGAAGGATTTCCTTTTGACAACAGCTGAAGAAGCTGGTATCAAGTACCAATACTACTGTGGTAAAGGCGGAACAGACGCTGGCGCAGCACATCTGAAAAATGGTGGTGTCCCATCAACAACAATCGGAGTCTGTGCTCGTTATATCCATTCTCACCAAACACTTTATGCAATGGATGACTTCCTAGAAGCGCAAGCCTTCTTACAAGCCTTGGTGAAGAAATTGGATCGTTCAACAGTTGATTTGATTAAAAATTATTAAACATAAGGAGGTGGTAGGGATGGTAGAACCAAACCTAGAAAGCCTTGTAAAAGATCTTTACAATCATGCTCGACATGATTTGAGTGAAGATTTAGTTGCTGCTCTCCTAGAGACTGCTAAAAAACTGCCTACTACAAATGAGCAATTGCTGGCAGTTCGTCTCTCAGGTCTGGTCAATCGTGAATTGCTCAAGAATCCCAAACATCCGGCACCTGAGTTGCTCAATTTGGCTCGTTTTATCAAGAGAGAAGAAACCAAGTACAGAGGAACCGCAGTTTCTGCGCTTATGTATGGGGAGATTTTTAAAATGCTTTGATTCCATTGTGGATCAAAGTATTTTTTGGTACGACGGGCATGTCGTGCATCTGAGGTGTAAGTCCTTGGTGGGCACCTGCTACCGGTGAACCCAATAGCGATTCCCAAGCCTGACTATCGTGAGGTAGCGGATTAAAACGGTCTGGGGATAGACCGTTTTAAGTCTGACGCTGGAAATAAGAATCGTCAGAGGAAGGGATAGCGAAATCGTGGCTCTACGAACAGGAAGGTGATAGTAAGGCGTATATAGCGGATAGGGGGGCGCGAAACCTTAAAGTCCAAAAAGGTAGTCGTAACCTATATGCGTAAATCACGAGAGTAATTGAATTCGGACTAAGGTTTGTGTGAAAAAGATAAATCTTTCTAGAGTCTAAAGACTCTGCGTCAGATTTCCTATTTTCACTCTAACCTTTTAACGTCCTCATATCTTGTATAAACGAGGAAAGATGTAGGACTTATCCCGTGAGGTCTCATGAGCGCTGAAAGCGTAGTAACAAGGAATCATGAGAAGTCAGCCGAACCCATAGTAGTGAGGAAACTTCTGTAATGGAAGTGGAGCGAAGTGAGGAATCGTCAAACGGTAGGGTATAGGCTGTTTGAAGGGTGCTACGAAAAAGATAGGGTAAGGTGAAATTATAGCGGGATGAAATAAGATATGAACAAATTGATTGGGGGAATTAAATCGCTTTCTATCGATGTTTTAGAAGATACAGTGCCCTAGTCCAACTTCAATATACTATAAAAGAACAGATGGAAGCAATTATGATTGACTTCTATCTTTAAAATAAATGGTCTGATAGGAAAAACGTGACTCCTCATAAAATATAGTATAGTACAGATGGAAGGCTTTTGTAGACTGGAGGACGAAGGAGTTTAGAAACTCTCGTTAAAAGTTAGTTGAACCGGAGTATGGTGATGTAAATCATTATCAAAAATTATTTCTAAATCGAAATAGTTGACAGTTGAAAGGACAAGTGTTACAATTATTCTATTCATTTCGATATCGAAATAATTGGAGGTGTTATGAAAGATAGTCATTTGCTAGCCCATCATATTCGTTTGTTGAATGGGCGGATTTTTCAGAAGTTACTGAGCCAAGATCCTGAGGCTCTTTATAGGGGTGAGCAGGGTAAGATTTTAGCGGTTTTATGGAATAGTAAAACTGGCTGCGCAACTGCGACAGATATCGCGCTTGCGACTGGGCTTGCGAATAATACGCTGACGACTATGATAAAAAAGCTAGAGGAACAAAAGCTTGTAATTGTTAGTCCGTGTGGAAAAGACAAGCGTAAGAAGTATTTAGTTTTAACGGAGTTAGGCAAGTCCCAGAAAGAAGTGGGGCATCGTGTTAGTCAGAAATTGGATACGATCTTTTACAAAGGATTTTCAGAGGAAGAAATTCGGCAATTTGAAGCCTTTCAAGAAAGAATTTTGGCGAATCTGAAAGAGAAGGCAAAAGAGGATTAAAATAGATCAAATTAGCTGTTTATAAGTAAAGGCCGCTTTCGACTTTGTTTTCCAACTCTTAGGACAAGGAAACTATGTGGTTAGTTATGGTCAGACTCAGATTGATGGCCTTGCTTATGCCCAGTACAATATCTTCCGTTTAGAAAATGGAAAAATTGTAGAGCATTGGGACAATAAGGAAGTCATGCCTAAGGTAGAAGACATGACCAATCGAGGAAAGTTTTAAAATGAGGACAAAGAATGATTGAATACAAAAATGTAGCACTGCGCTACACAGAAAAGGATGTCTTGAGAGATGTCAACTTACAGATTGAGGATGGGGAATTTATGGTTTTAGTTGGGCCATCTGGCTCAGGTAAGACGACCATGATTAAGATGATTAACCGTCTCTTGGAACCGACTGATGGAAATATTTATATGGATGGCAAGCGCATCAAAGACTATGATGAGCGTGAACTTCGTCTGTCTACTGGTTATGTTTTACAGGCCATTGCCCTATTTCCAAATCTAACGGTTGCGGAAAATATTGCCCTGATTCCTGAGATGAAGGGCTGGACTAAGGAAGAAATTGCTCAGAAAACAGAAGAGCTTTTGGGCAAGGTTGGTTTACCAGTAGCTGAGTATGGGCATCGTTTGCCTAGTGAACTATCTGGTGGAGAACAGCAACGGGTTGGTATTGTCCGTGCTATGATTGGTCAGCCTAAGATTCTCCTCATGGATGAGCCTTTTTCGGCTCTTGATGCTATTTCGAGAAAACAGTTGCAGGTTCTGACAAAAGAATTGCATAAAGAGTTTGGGATGACAACGATTTTTGTAACCCATGATACGGATGAAGCTTTGAAATTGGCGGACCGTATTGCTGTCTTGCAGGATGGAGAGATTCGTCAGGTGTCGAATCCTGAGACTATTTTAAAAGCTCCTGCAACAGACTTTGTTGCAGACTTGTTTGGAGGTAGTATTCATGACTAATTTAATTGCAACTTTTCAGGATCGTTTTGGTGATTGGTTGACAGCCCTATCTCAACATTTGCAGTTGTCACTTTTGACCTTGTTACTAGCTATTTTGCTTACGATTCCCTTGGCTGTTTATCTTCGCTATCATGAGAAGTTGGCGGATTGGGTCTTACAGATTGCAGGGATTTTCCAGACCATCCCGTCTCTGGCCTTGTTGGGGCTCTTTATTCCCTTGATGGGAATTGGAACCTTGCCGGCTTTGACAGCACTAGTAATTTATGCGATCTTTCCGATTTTACAAAATACCATCACTGGACTCAAGGGAATTGATCCGAGTCTGCAAGAGGCTGGGATTGCCTTTGGGATGACTAGATGGGAGCGACTCAAGAAGTTTGAAATTCCACTGGCTATGCCGGTTATCATGTCTGGGATTCGGACGGCAGCAGTGTTGATTATCGGTACGGCAACCTTGGCTGCCTTGATTGGTGCTGGGGGACTAGGTTCCTTTATCCTTTTGGGAATTGACCGTAATAATGCCAGTCTGATTTTGATTGGGGCCCTTTCTTCAGCAGTGCTTGCCATTGCCTTTAACTTCCTACTAAAAGTGATGGAAAAAGCAAAATTGCGGACGATTTTTTCTGGTTTTGCCTTGGTGACCATATTGCTTGGTTTGTCTTATAGCCCAGCCCTCTTAGCTCAAAAAGAGAAAGAGAACTTGGTCATTGCTGGGAAATTGGGTCCAGAACCAGAAATTTTGGCCAATATGTATAAGCTCCTCATTGAAGAAAATACCAGTATGACTGCGACTGTTAAACCAAATTTTGGGAAAACAAGCTTTCTCTATGAAGCTCTGAAAAAAGGCGATATTGACATCTATCCTGAATTTACAGGAACGGTGACTGAAAGTTTACTTCAGCCATCACCGAAAGTGAGTCATGAGCCAGAGCAGGTTTATGATGTAGCGCGTGATGGTATTGCCAAACAGGATCATCTAGCCTATCTCAAACCCATGTCTTATCAAAATACCTATGCTGTAGCTGTTCCGAAAAAGATTGCTCAAGAATATGGCTTGAAGACCATTTCGGACTTGAAAAAAGTGGAAGGGCAGCTGAAGGCAGGTTTTACTCTCGAGTTTAATGACCGTGAAGACGGAAATAAGGGCTTGCAGTCAATGTATGGTCTCAATCTTAATGTGGCGACCATGGAGCCAGCCCTTCGCTATCAGGCAATTCAGTCAGGTGATATTCAAATCACGGATGCCTATTCAACCGATGCAGAGTTGGCACGTTATGATTTACAGGTATTGGACGATGACAAACAACTCTTCCCACCTTATCAAGGGGCTCCACTGATGAAAGAAGCTCTTCTCAAGAAACATCCAGAGTTGGAAACAGTTCTCAATAAATTGGCTGGTAAAATTACTGAAAGCCAGATGAGCCAGCTCAACTATCAAGTCGGTGTTGAAGGCAAGTCAGCAGAACAAGTAGCCAAGGAATTTCTACAAGAACAAGGTTTGTTGAAGAAATGATGGGGTAGAGACTTTAAACATACTGAACTCAACTTCCTTAAACGACTAGATAAAAGAATGCTCAGACAATTTCGTCTGGGCTTTTTTGATGTGAGAATGACTGAATGTCACTTAAAATGGAAAGAAAGAGAAAATTTTCATGATTTTCTAAAATTTTACTGTAAAGACAGTTGACTATTCATAAAATAGGTGTATAATATTTTGTGAACTACTTAACAAATAAGGGGTTTCAGCTCATGTCGACTAAGGTTAGAAATCTTGTGTATAGGCAGTTCATTATCTAATAGAGCGTTGCGTCCGAAAGTCTATCCAGACACGGCTCTTTAAAAACAAAAGGAGAAATGATGCATACTTATTTGCAAAAGAAAATTGAAAATATCAAAACAACCCTAGGTGAAATGTCAGGTGGTTACCGTCGTATGGTTGCGGCTATGGCTGATTTAGGATTTTCAGGAACTATGAAGGCTATCTGGGATGACCTCTTTGCCCATCGTAGTTTTGCCCAGTGGATTTATTTGCTGGTTTTAGGAAGTTTTCCTCTCTGGCTGGAGTTGGTTTACGAACATCGTATTGTTGACTGGATTGGGATGATTTGTAGCTTGACAGGGATTATCTGTGTAATCTTTGTATCGGAAGGTCGAGCAAGTAATTATCTTTTTGGCTTGATTAACTCTGTTATTTACCTTATTTTGGCCCTACAGAAAGGCTTTTATGGTGAGGTGCTGACGACACTTTACTTCACAGTCATGCAGCCAATTGGACTTCTAGTTTGGATTTATCAGGCACAGTTTAAGAAGGAAAAGCAGGAGTTTGTCGCGCGTAAACTGGACGGCAAGGGCTGGACAAAGTATCTTTCCATTAGTGTGCTTTGGTGGTTGGCCTTTGGCTTCATTTATCAGTCTATTGGTGCCAATCGTCCCTATCGTGATTCAATCACAGATGCAACCAATGGGGTAGGGCAAATCCTCATGACAGCTGTTTACCGTGAACAGTGGATATTCTGGGCGGCTACCAATGTCTTTTCAATCTATCTCTGGTGGGGAGAAAGCCTGCAAATTCAAGGGAAATATCTAATTTATCTCATTAACAGTCTAGTTGGTTGGTATCAATGGAGCAAGGCAGCTAAGCAGAATACTGATTTACTTAACTAGGAAAAGATGTTTGAAAGTGCTGTTTTGAGATTTCGATTAAAACAGATATAGTTGATAATCAAGGATTTATAGTATGAAAAAGAGGATCGGCGGGTCCTCTTTTGTTGTTGAAAAGATAAAAAACTCAGTAACCTAGAAATAAGACAACTGAGCTTTACTCTATATTCAATTTTTAGGAATGAGAAGGTCTAGATAAAATTGGACAACTTCCTGGTCTGTGAAATCTTGACCTTTTTTGAGCCACCAGGTCAATGTCTCGATAAAGTTGGACACGACCAAGTGTTGGAGGTAAGAAGTAGGTAGACTTGGGTGAGTTTGCTTCAAATCAGCAGCCAGCATGGGATAGACGTGGTGCTCAAGCTCTCTCTGTAGTTGACGGAGGAAATAGTCATTTTTGGAGAATAGTAGACTGGTGATATGGTCTTGGTTTTTCTGAAAATGCAGAAAGAGGTGGGCTAGGTAATCTTCGGTTGAAATGGCTTGCTCTCTTTCAAAAAGATGATGGAAGAGGTAGCGGCAGAGCTGGTCCAGAAGAAGCTCCTTACTCTCATAGTGACAGTAAAAGGTGGATCGTCCCACATCTGCGAGATCAATGATATCCTGAACAGTAGTGGCCTCGTAACCCTTAGCATTCAAAAGTTGTATAAAAGCTTGATAGATGGCTTTTTTGGTTTTGCTGATACGGCGGTCAATGTTAGTCATATGGACACTTAAGGCAAATTGTTCAGAACTGAATAAAGCTGACGTTTTGCTTCTATCCTTTCTTTGAGTTTTAGTGGATAATGATAATGAACAAGGTGTTCATAAATCTATTATAACAAAGGAATGAGAAATATGAAGGCAAAATATGCTGTTTGGGTGGCTTTTTTCTTAAATTTGACTTATGCCATTGTTGAGTTTATTGCAGGTGGAGTATTTGGTTCTAGCGCTGTTCTTGCTGACTCTGTGCATGACTTGGGAGATGCGATTGCAATTGGAATATCAGCTTTTCTAGAAACAATCTCCAATCGTGAAGAAGACAATCAGTACACCTTGGGCTATAAGCGGTTTAGCCTGCTAGGAGCCTTGGTAACAGCTGTGATTCTCGTAACGGGCTCTGTTCTAGTCATTTTGGAAAATGTCACGAAGATTTTGCATCCGCAACCAGTCAATGATGAGGGGATTCTCTGGTTAGGAATTATTGCGATTACTATCAATCTGTTAGCGAGTCTGGTGGTTGGTAAGGGAAAGACAAAGAATGAGTCTATTCTGAGTTTGCATTTTCTGGAAGATACGCTAGGGTGGGTAGCTGTTATCCTGATGGCGATTGTTCTTCGATTTACGGACTGGTATATCCTAGATCCTCTTTTGTCCCTTGTCATTTCTTTCTTTATTCTTTCAAAAACCCTTCCACGTTTTTGGTCTACACTCAAGATTTTCTTGGATGCTGTGCCAGAAGGTCTTGATATCAAGCAAGTAAAGAGTGGCCTGGAGCGATTGGACAATGTGGCCAGCCTTAATCAGCTTAATCTCTGGACTATGGATGCTTTGGAAAAAAATGCCATTGTCCATGTTTGTCTAAAAGAAATGGAACATATGGAAACTTGTAAAGAGTCTATTCGAATTTTCCTAAAAGATTGTGGTTTTCAAAATATTACCATTGAAATTGATGCTGACCTAGAAACTCACCAAACCCATAAGCGAAAGGTGTGTGACTTGGAACGGAGTTATGAGCATCAACATTAGAAAAAAGTGAAAAATACTTGGGTACTATCTTATTTGGAATAGAGTAATTTCTTTATTATTTAAATATTTCAAAAATTGGTAAGAGAAGAGCATTGTATAAACTCCAGATATATGATTGTTAATGATAAAAATTTTTCGATTAGGTGCAAAATGCTTGACTTGGAGTCAACTCAAAGTTATATAATAAGATAAGTGAGTTAGAGTAGCTTAAACTCAGTGAATGAAAGGAGAGGAGGTTAGCCTATGAATATTAAATCTGCCAGTGATTTGTTGGGAATTTCAGCGGATACGATTCGGTATTATGAACGGGTTGGTCTTGTGCCACCGATTACTCGTACTGCAACTGGGATTCGTGATTTTCAAGATCAGGATATAGAAGCGCTGGAATTTATTAAGTGTTTTCGTTCGACAGGTGTCTCTGTAGACAGTTTAGTTGACTATATGTCGCTCTACCAAAAGGGGGATGAAACGCGAGAGGAGAGGCTTGGTATTTTAGAAGAGGAAAAGAAAAAATTAGAGGAGCGCTTGTCTCAGTTACAGACGGCTTTAAATCGCTTAAATCTCAAAATTAAACTTTATAAGGAAGGAAAATTTTAAATGAAATCAGCAGTATATACAAAGGCAGGTCAGGTTGGACTTGCTAGCATTGAACGTCCGCAAATAATAGAAGCGGATGATGTGATTATTCGTGTGGTTCGTGCGTGCGTTTGTGGTTCAGATTTATGGAGGTACCGTAATCCAGAAACGAAAGCTGGACACAAAAATAGTGGACACGAAGCGATTGGGATTGTTGAAGAAGCTGGGGAAGCCATTACGACGGTGAAACCAGGTGATTTTGTGATTGTCCCTTTTACACATGGATGTGGTGAGTGTGATGCCTGTCTTGCTGGATTTGACGGTTCTTGCGACAATCATATTGGCAATAATTTGGGGGGTGATTTTCAGGCAGAATATATTCGCTTCCACTATGCAAACTGGGCGCTGGTTAAAATCCCTGGTCAACCTTCTGACTATACAGAAGGGATGCTCAAGTCCCTTTTGACTCTTGCAGATGTCATGCCGACAGGCTATCATGCGGCGCGTGTTGCAAATGTTCAAAAAGGGGACAAGGTTGTTGTTATCGGTGATGGGGCTGTTGGTCAATGTGCTGTCATCGCGGCTAAGATGCGTGGAGCATCACAAATTATCCTTATGAGCCGTCATGAAGACCGTCAAAAGATGGCTATGGAGTCAGGTGCGACAGCTGTTGTTGCAGAACGTGGTCAAGAAGGAATTACCAAGGTGCGTGAAATCCTCGGTGGAGGAGCAGACGCAGCACTTGAATGTGTTGGTACGGAGGCTGCTATAGAACAGGCGCTAGGTGTTCTTCATAATGGAGGGCGTATGGGCTTTGTAGGAGTCCCACACTATAATAATCGTGCTCTTGGTTCGACATTTATGCAAAATATCTCTGTAGCAGGTGGGGCAGCTTCTGCTACAACATACGATAAGCAATTTTTACTAAAAGCCGTCCTTGATGGTGATATCAATCCAGGTCGCGTCTTTACTTCAAGTTATAAACTGGAAGATATCGACCAAGCCTACAAAGATATGGATGAACGTAAGACAATTAAGTCTATGATTGTAATCGAATAAAAAACGAATAGGAGTTTTAGAACTCTATTCGTTTTTTATGTTATCCTATTCTTGATTTAGGGTACTTTCTCTTAATGTCAGTTTGGTTCCCAACATGGTCAGGCTAGGTATTTTCCGACCGTGGAGTACTTCTTTGTTAAGAATATCCATACCTGCTCGCCCCATTTCTTCAGTATAAACTGTGATGCTGGAGAGGGGAGGATAAACCTGCTTGGTCAGGCTGGTGTCGTTAAAGGAAATGAGGCTGACACGGTCTGGTAGGCTGATTCCAGCTTCTTGGAGCGCACGAAGGGCACGATGGCTAAACTATCGCTGGCTGCGAAAAATACTGGTGGGAGTTGGTCTCCCAAGCTCTGAATGGCTTCCTTCATCAAGTCATAGCCAGACTGGGCAGTAAAGTTTCCTTGAAAGACCAGTTCATCATGATAGATTCCTTTTGCTTGACTGTAGTTTCTGAAATTTTCCAGCCGCTTATCCTGAATGATTTCTTCTTGGTCAGTTGTTTCTTCAAGGCCTGTTAGAATCCCGATACGGTCCATTCCTTGGCTGAGGAAATAATCGACAACCTGTTTCATGGCAGTGTAAAAGTCCGTAATAATACAAGTATGCCCCAGAGAAAGTGTATCACTGTCTAGAAAGACCAGGGGTTTTTGGTATTCTTCAAAGGCAGAAATCTGAGCTCGACTAAACTTTCCGATGCAGAGAATTCCAATCACTTCCTCGCTTAGGGTAAAAGGGTGGTCATTAAAATAGCGCAAGATATCGTAGTCCAACTCTTGGGCTCTTTTTTCTATTCCTAGGCGAATCTGGTAGTAGTAGAGGTCGTCTAGCTCCCCTTGTTCGCTGACCCATTGAATAATGGCAATCTTTTGCTTGGGTTTATGGGACTCGCCTGTCTTGAGGTGCTTGGTGTAGCCCAGCTCTTCAGCAACGGTTAAAATACGGTGTCTGGTTTCTTCTGTAACAGATAGGCTCTGGTCGCGGTTGAGGACACGGGATACGGTCGCGATAGAGACAGAGGCTAGCTGTGCAATGTCTTTTAAGGTAGCCATAAATCCTCCTTGATTAGGTTAGTATATCATATTTTTCTTCTTTTTACTGATGTTTTACTAAAATTTTAGTAAAAAGGATTGACCTTGGGAAATTCCTTGGATACATTGGTGAACACACAGACTACAACGGTGGGCACGTTTTTCCTGCTGCTATTTCCTTGGGAACTTACGGTGCAGCTCGTAAGCGTGACGACCAAGTCTTGCGTTTCTACTCAGCTAACTTTGAGGACAAGGGCATTATCGAAGTGCCTCTCGCTGACCTCAAGTTTGAAAAAGAGCACAACTGGACCAATTATCCAAAAGGGGTTCTTCATTTCTTGCAAGAAGCTGGGCACGTGATTGACAAAGGTTTTGATTTTTATGTTTATGGGAATATCCCAAATGGTGCTGGCTTGTCTTCTTCAGCATCCTTGGAGCTCTTGACAGGAGTCGTGGCAGAGCATCTCTTTGATTTAAAACTAGACCGTTTGGATTTGGTTAAAATCGGAAAACAAACAGAAAACAACTTTATCGGAGTCAACTCTGGTATCATGGACCAGTTTGCTATTGGTATGGGGGCTGATCAACGTGCTATTTACCTTGATACCAACACCTTAGAGTATGATTTGGTGCCACTTGATTTGAAGGACAATGTCGTTGTTATCATGAACACCAACAAACGCCGTGAATTGGCGGACTCTAAATACAATGAACGTCGTGCTGAGTGTGAAAAAGCAGTGGAAGAATTGCAAGTTGCCTTGGATATTCAGACCCTGGGTGAATTGGACGAGTGGGCCGTTGACCAATATAGCTATCTAATTAAAGATGAAAATCGTTTGAAACGTGCTCGCCATGCTGTGCTTGAAAACCAACGTACCCTTAAAGCTCAAGCAGCCCTTCAAGCAGGTGATTTGGAAACATTTGGTCGTTTGATGAATGCGTCACACGTTTCTCTGGAGCATGATTATGAAGTAACTGGTTTGGAATTAGATACCCTTGTTCACACAGCTTGGGCACAAGAAGGAGTTCTCGGTGCTCGTATGACAGGGGCTGGTTTTGGTGGCTGTGCCATTGCCTTGGTTCAAAAAGATACTGTTGAGGCCTTTAAGGAAGCTGTAGGCAAACACTACGAGGAAGTAGTTGGATACGCTCCAAGCTTCTATATCGCTGAAGTTGCAGGTGGCACTCGCGTCCTTGACTAGTCAAAAGGAGGCTCTATAGTGACCTTAGTAGATAAATTTGTAACACATGTCATTTCTGAAAGTTCATTTGAGGAAATGGATCGAATCTACCTGACCAATCGTGTTTTGGCACGAGTGGGAGAAGGTGTTTTGGAAGTTGAGACCAATCTGGATAAATTGATTGACCTCAAGGACCAGCTAGTTGAGGAAGCCGTTCGATTAGAGACGATTGAGGATAGTCAGACTGCGCGTGAAATCCTTGGTACTGAACTGATGGACTTGGTGACTCCTTGTCCGAGTCAGGTCAATCGTGACTTCTGGGAAGCCTATGCCTACTCTCCTGAGCAAGCGATAGAGGATTTTTATCAACTCAGTCAGAAAAATGACTACATCAAACTCAAGGCCATTGCTAAAAATATCGCTTATCGTGTTCCATCTGATTATGGAGAACTTGAAATTACCATCAATCTCTCTAAGCCTGAAAAGGATCCGAAAGAGATTGCGGTAGCCAAGTTGGTGCAAGCTAGTAATTATCCTCAGTGTCAACTTTGTTTAGAGAATGAGGGTTACCATGGTCGGGTCAACCACCCAGCTCGCAGCAACCACCGGATTATCCGTTTTGAAATGGTTGGTCAGGAATGGGGGTTCCAGTATTCGCCCTATGCTTACTTTAATGAGCATTGTATCTTTTTAGATGGCCAGCATCGTCCCATGGCCATTAGTCGTCAGAGTTTTGAACGTCTGTTGGCTATCGTAGAGCAGTTTCCAGGATATTTTGCTGGATCTAATGCCGACCTGCCGATTGTGGGGGGCTCTATTCTAACTCACGATCATTATCAGGGAGGCCGTCACGTATTTCCTATGGAATTGGCTCCCTTGCAAAAGACCTTCCGATTTGCTGGTTTTGAGCAGGTCAAGGCTGGAATTATCAAGTGGCCAATGTCTGTCCTACGCTTGACTTCGGATTCCAAAGAGGATTTGATTAACTTAGCTGATAAGATTTTCCAGGAATGGCGTCAGTATTCAGATTCTAGTGTGCAGATTTTGGCAGAGACGGACGGAACACCGCATCACACCATCACACCAATTGCTCGTAAACGCGATGGACAGTTTGAGTTGGACTTGGTCTTACGAGATAATCAAACATCACCAGAGCATCCTGATGGAATTTATCATCCTCACAAGGATGTCCAACATATCAAGAAGGAAAATATCGGCTTGATTGAGGTCATGGGCTTGGCTATTTTACCACCTCGTCTGAAAGAAGAGGTGGAGCAAGTCGCTAGCTATCTCGTGGGAGATGGTGATACAGTTGCCGATTATCATCAGGAATGGGCAGACCAACTCAAAGTCCAACATCCAGACCTAGCGGATAAAGAAAAAGCCCTTGAAATCGTCAAGGACTCTGTTGGTGCTATCTTTGCGCGTGTACTGGAGGATGCAGGTGTCTACAAGCAGACAGAACAAGGACAGGCAGCCTTTATGCGCTTTGTGGAGCAGGTTGGAATTTTGCCAGACTAGGAGCTTTCTCCTTGCACAGTCCTATAAAAAGTAGTATCATAGTGTCGTTTGAAATATCAGGAGGAAACAATGAAAGATTTTCATTTTGACGCTATATCTGCCTTTGAAAATTACGAAATTGAACAAATGAGAGATGGTCACGTTGTGGTGACGACCAAAGTAGTGGACTCGTCGCTCAACTACTATGGCAACGCCCATGGTGGTTATCTCTTTACCCTTTGCGACCAGATCAGCGGTTTGGTGCTCATATCTCTGGGGCTTGATGGAGTGACACTCCAATCCTCTATCAACTACCTCAAATCAGGAAAACTTGACGATGTGCTGACTATTATAGTTGCTTAGTTTCA
>NZ_VMMQ01000014.1:101105-102012 GCF_013277295.1 Streptococcus sp. 477 | reverse complement strand
TTACTGTTGATAGAAAAGAAGCCACGGATACAGTTATCAAAGTTCCAGCTAAAAGCAAGGTTGACCGCGAAGTCCTTCCTACAAGTGTCATCCGTTATGAAAAAGATGAGACTAGAGACCGAGGAGCTTCTATTGAGATGGTTGACGGAGAAGATGGCTATGTAACCACAACGACGACCTACGATGTTAATCCAGAGACTGGTAAGGTTAGCGAAAAGGTTACTGTTGATAGAAAAGAAGCCACGGATACAGTTATCAAAGTTCCAGCTAAGAGCAAGGTTGAAGAAGTTCTTGTTCCATTTGCTACTAAATATGAAGCAGACAATGACCTTTCTGCAGGACAGGAGCAAGAGATTACTCTAGGAAAGAATGGGAAAACAGTTACAACGATAACTTATGATGTAGATGGAAAGAGTGGACAAGTAACTGAGAGTACTTTAAGTCAAAAAGAAGACTCTCAAACAAGAGTTGTTAAAAAAGGAACCAAGCCCCAAGTTCTTGTCCAAGAAATTCCAATCGAAACAGAATATCTCGATGACTCAACTCTTGATAAAGGTCAAGAAATAGAAGAAGCAGGAGAAATTGGTGAAATTACGCTTACTACAATCTATACTGTAGATGAACGTGATGGAACAATTGAAGAAACTACTTCTCGTCAAATTACTAAAGAGATGGTAAAAAGACGTATAAGGAGAGGGACGAGAGAACCTGAAAAAGTTGTTGTTCCTAAGAAGTCATCTATTCCTTCATATCCTGTATCTGTTACATCTAATCAAGGAACAGATTCAGCATTAGAACCAGCTAAACCAGTTGCTGCAACAACAGGCTGGAAACAAGAAAATGGTATGTGGTATTTTTATAATACTAACGGTTCCATGGTAACGGGTTGGGTACAAGTGAATGGTTC
>NZ_VMMQ01000014.1:0-101057 GCF_013277295.1 Streptococcus sp. 477 | reverse complement strand
TCCATGGCAACAGGTTGGGAGCAAGTTGATGGTTCATGGTACTATCTCAACGATAATGGTTCTATGGAGATAGGTTGGCTACAAAATAATGGTTCATGGTACTACCTCAACAGCAACGGTTCTATGAAAGCCAATCAATGGTTCCAAGTTGGCAGTAAATGGTATTATGTAAATGCATCGGGTGAGCTAGCGATCAATACAAGTATAGATGGCTATAGAGTCAATGATAATGGTGAATGGGTGCGTTAACAGATTCCTCCCTGCGACACAATTGATAATAGTATGTCTGGATATATAATTATGTATAAAAAGCTATAGATAAGCTCATCTTATAGCGACTATAAAAAAGTGAACAAACCTAGTCTTCTGTACATTAGAATTCAGGTTTGTTCACTTTTTGTTTAATACTCAATGAAAATCAAAGAGCAAACTAGCCGCAGGTTGCTCAAAGCCCTGTTTTGAGGTTGTGGATGAAGCTGACGCGGTTTGAAGAGATTTTCGAAGAGTATAAGTCTTTGATTTTGAGACTAAGGAGAGTCAGGGTCAAAGTAGTGAATGATTCTGAAACAACTCATAATAGTCTCTTGAGAGGACAGATAAGAGTAACAAATATGGTGCTACTCATGTGTCTTGCATTTTGATTTACAAACAGCGAAGAAAATATAGGAAGCTGAAATAAAATATAGATGAATCAATTTGGAGAGTCAACGCAATATATGGCAATATTTTCGAAGCTAGGGGGAAGCATTTTAATTTCAATGTACTAGGCGTCCTCTACAGCTAGCTAGAGTTTCAATTGTAGATGTTCTTTGAAATAATATCTTAGCGATTTATTGGTATTAGAAGATTTAGAGAAATTCTTTCTCAATAAATAAACATGGCATCGCCAAAACTAAAGAAGCGGTAGTGTTCTTGGATGGCATGGTGGTAGGCATCTAAGACTAATTCGCGGCCAGCAAAGGCAGAAACTAACATGACCAGAGTTGATTTTGGCAGGTGGAAGTTAGTTGAGAAGGCATCAACAACCTTCCATTCATATCCAGGTTTGATAAAGATATTGGTCCAGCCAGAATCTGCTTGGATTTGCCCATCAAACTTGGAACCAATGGTCTCCAAGGTGCGGATAGAAGTGGTTCCGACAGCGATGACGCGACCACCATTTTCCTTAACAGAGCGAAGGGTGGCAGCAGCTTCCTCAGAAAGTTGGTAGAATTCTGAGTGCATTTCGTGTTCGTCCAGATTATCAACAGAAACGGGCCTAAAGGTACCGAGTCCGACATGGAGAGTCAGATAGACTAGATGAACACCCTTAGCTTGGATTTCTGCCAACAGTTCTTTGGTGAAGTGAAGACCAGCAGTCGGTGCAGCAGCAGAGCCACTTTCCTTGGCGTAAACGGTTTGATAGCGTTCACGGTCATCTAGTTTTTCATGGATATAAGGTGGTAATGGCATTTCTCCCAGACTTTCCAAAACTTCTAGGAAAATTCCGTGGTATTCGAAGCGGACAATGCGGCCTCCGTGGGTCAATTCTTCTGTAATGACAGCGCTGAGGCGACCATCACCAAAGCTGATACGAGTACCGACCTTGAGGCGTTTGGCAGGTTTAGCCAGAACTTCCCACTCATCTCCAGCAGTATTTTTGAGCAGGAGAAGTTCCACATGGCCTCCAGTTTCTTCCTTTTGACCATAGAGGCGGGCAGGGAGAACGCGGGTGTCGTTCATAACGAGGGCATCACCAGGTTCCAGCATATCAATAATGGAGTGGAAGTGTTTGTCCTGCATTTTTCCTGTCTCACGGTTGACGATGAGGAGTTTAGAGGCATCTCGTTTTTCAAGGGGTGTTTGGGCAATCAATTCCTCAGGTAAGTGGAAGTCAAAATCAGCTGTATTCATATATCTGTTCATTCTTTCTAAGTTCTAATCCTATCCATTATAACATGTTTCAAGTATAGACGCTCTTTTTTTAGAAATTAAATCGTTTTCACTTGACAAAAATTGGTCTATACCATATAATAAAAATAGATAGAAATGGAGGATGAAAAGATGAAAGTTATTAAAGTTGAAAACCAAATCGAAGGTGGAAAAGTTGCTTTTGAGATTTTGAAGGAAAAATTAGCCAATGGCGCTCAAACCTTAGGGCTTGCGACAGGAAGTAGTCCACTTGAATTTTATAAGGAAATTGTTGAAAGTGACCTCGATTTTTCAAATCTAACCAGTGTCAACCTTGATGAGTATGTAGGCCTTGATGGCGACAATCCACAGTCTTACCGTCACTTCATGCAAGAAAACTTGTTCAACCAAAAACCATTTAAAGAAAGTTTCTTGCCTCGTGGTGTTAAGGATCATGCTGAAGCTGAAGTTGAACGCTACAACCAAATTTTGGCTGACCATCCAGTTGACCTGCAAATCTTGGGAATCGGTCGCAATGGGCATATCGGCTTTAATGAGCCTGGTACTCCATTTGACAGTCAAACGCATCTAGTAGAACTTGACCAGTCTACTATTGAAGCCAATGCGCGCTTTTTTGACAAGATTGAAGACGTCCCAACCCAAGCTATTTCAATGGGGATTAAGAACATCTTGGATGCCAAGTCAATCCTTCTCTTTGCCTACGGTGAGTCGAAAGCAGAAGCCATTGCCGGAACAGTGTCTGGCCCAGTGACTGAGAATCTACCTGCAAGTAGTCTCCAAAATCACCCTGATGTGACCATTATTGCGGATGCTGAAGCGCTTAGCTTACTTGAAAAATAAAAAGCAATGTTCTGTTGAACGCTTTCAACTCTTGTATAAATGGAAGAAAAAATCAAAATTAAACCGCATTTTTGCTTGACAATTATTCCTTTTACGTGTAGAATAAAATAGATATTGAACTTGAAGGGAGTGAAAAAAATGTCTAAAACAGTAGTACGTAAGAATGAATCTCTTGACGACGCACTTCGTCGTTTCAAACGTGCGGTTACTAAAGCTGGTACTCTTCAAGAAACACGCAAACGTGAATTCTATGAAAAACCTTCTGTAAAACGTAAACGTAAATCAGAAGCAGCTCGTAAACGTAAAAAATTCTAATTGAAATGAAAGGCTAGAGAAATCTAGTCCTTTTTCTTTTAATACTCTTCGAAAATCTCTTCAAACCACGTCAACGTCGCCTTGCCGTATGTATGNNTTCCTAGTTTGCTCTTTGATTTTCATTGAGTATAAATAAATACTCCAAAGCCTGCAAAAATCTGAAACTTCCTCCTACAATTTGATATAATAGAGAGAAGAACTCGATTGAAGGAGGAAATGATGTCGGTTTTAGTAAAAGAAGTGATTGAAAAGCTTAGACTAGACATTGTCTATGGCGAACCAGAATTGCTTGAAAAGGAAATCAATACAGCAGATATTACGCGACCTGGTCTTGAAATGACAGGTTATTTTGACTACTACACGCCAGAGCGGATTCAACTTTTGGGGATGAAGGAGTGGTCTTATCTGATCAGCATGCCTTCCAACAGCCGTTATGAAGTTTTGAAAAAAATGTTTCTACCTGAGACACCAGCGGTCATTGTTGCCCGTGGTTTGGTGGTTCCAGAGGAGATGTTAAAAGCAGCCAGAGAATGTAAGATTGCTATTTTAACCAGCCGTACAGCGACAAGTCGTTTATCTGGAGAGTTATCTAGCTATCTGGATTCTCGTTTGGCAGAACGTACCAGTGTTCATGGGGTTTTGATGGATATCTATGGGATGGGCGTCTTGATTCAGGGAGATAGTGGAATTGGTAAGAGTGAGACAGGTCTGGAACTTGTCAAACGTGGTCACCGCTTGGTAGCTGATGACCGGGTCGATATCTTTGCCAAGGATGAGATTACTCTTTGGGGTGAACCGGCTGAAATCTTGAGACACCTGATTGAAATTCGTGGGGTTGGGATTATCGATGTCATGAGCCTCTACGGTGCCAGTGCCGTCAAGGATTCTTCACAGGTTCAACTTGCTGTCTATTTGGAAAACTATGATACACATAAGACTTTTGATCGTCTTGGAAACAATGCAGAGGAAATAGAAATTTCTGGCGTAGCCATTCCTCGTATCCGCATTCCAGTTAAAACAGGTCGTAATATTTCTGTCGTGATTGAGGCAGCTGCCATGAATTATCGTGCCAAGGAAATGGGCTTTGATGCGACCCGTTTGTTCGAAGAACGACTGACAAGTCTCATCGCTCGAAATGAGGTGCCTAATGCTTGATCCAATTGCTATTCAACTAGGCCCTCTAGCCATTCGTTGGTATGCCTTGTGTATTGTTACAGGTTTGATTCTTGCGGTTTATTTGACCATGAAAGAAGCGCCTAGAAAGAAGATCATACCAGACGATATTTTAGATTTTATCTTGATAGCCTTTCCCTTGTCTATTTTAGGAGCTCGTCTCTACTATGTCATTTTCCGTTTTGATTATTATAGTCAGAATTTGGGAGAGATTTTTGCCATTTGGAATGGTGGTTTGGCCATTTACGGTGGTTTGATAACTGGGGCACTTGTACTCTATATCTTTGCTGATCGTAAACTCATTAACACTTGGGATTTTCTAGATATTGCGGCGCCTAGCGTCATGATTGCCCAAAGTTTGGGTCGCTGGGGCAATTTCTTTAACCAAGAAGCTTATGGTGCAGCAGTGGATAATTTGGATTATCTACCTGTCTTTATTCGTGACCAGATGTATATTGAGGGGAGCTACCGTCAGCCGACCTTTCTTTATGAGTCCCTATGGAATCTACTTGGATTTGCCTTGATTCTGATTTTTAGACGAAAATGGAAAAGTCTCAGACGAGGTCATATCACGGCTTTTTACTTGATTTGGTATGGTTTCGGTCGTATGGTCATCGAAGGCATGCGAACAGATAGTCTCATGTTCTTTGGCCTTCGAGTGTCTCAATGGCTATCAGTTGTCCTTATCGGACTGGGTATTTTTATCATTCTATATCAAAATCGAAAGAAGGCCCCTTACTATGTTACAGAGGAGGAAAACTAAATGTTAGAAGTTGCATATATTTTTGTTGCCCTTGCTTTGATTGTATTTTTAGTGTATCTAATCATTACTGTACAAAAGCTTGGCCGTGTTATCGATGAAACAGAGAAGACGATTAAAACCTTGACTTCAGATGTGGATGTGACCTTGCATCATACCAATGAATTGCTGTCTAAGATCAATGTCTTGGCAGATGATATTAATGTCAAGGTGGCAACGATTGATCCACTCTTTAGTGCTGTTGCAGATTTATCTCTATCTGTTTCAGACCTCAATGACCATGCGCGTGTCTTGAGCAAGAAAGCTTCATCAGCTGGTTCAAAAACACTCAAGACTGGGGCAAGTTTATCAGCTCTTCGTCTTGCAAGTAAATTTTTAAAAAAATAAAAAAGGAGAATCCTTATGGGTAAATTATCCTCAATCCTTTTAGGAACCGTTTCAGGTGCAGCTCTTGCCTTGTTTTTAACAAGCGACAAGGGCAAACAAGTTTGCAGTCAGGCTCAAGATTTTCTGGATGATTTGAGAGAAAATCCAGAGTATGCCAAGGAGCAGGTCTGTGAAAAACTGACAGAAGTCAAGGAGCAGGCTACAGATTTTGTTCTTAAAACCAAAGAACGGGTTGAGTCGGGTGAAATCACTGTGGACAGCGTCCTTGCTCAAGCCAAATCATGTGCTCGTCAAGCGACAGAAGTATCAAAATATCGATTCAATAATCTCAAAGAGCAATGGCAAGAAAAGGCCGAAATTCTTGATGAATCAGAAGAGATTGTGATTGATATCAAAGAAGAAAAAATCTAGATTTGATGAGACTGGGCAAAAACTCAATTCTAGGAGAAAATGAAGTAGATCTTCCCATAATCAAACGCATAGTATCAAGGTTTTTCAAGGCCTGATATTATGCGTTTTTTGATTTTCATTGAGTATTATGGTATAATGGCAGTGTTGAAAGTGAAATATTTACATTTTTTATATTTTACTGATATTTTATTAATATTAAGCAATTCATTTTTTTATGATTAGAAATCAATGTGGTAGTTTATAATCAAGCAGAGGAAAAGTTCTAAAATTTTAGTCAAGAAAGGGTTTAGTATTTTGTCAAGGGAAAATAGTAGAACTCTCTATTTTGTAAAAAATAGCTAGAAAGAAAGTTGGTAAAATGAAAGATATTTTTAATAAACGTCAATGTTTTTCGATTCGAAAGTTTTCTGTTGGAGTGGCTTCTGTATTAATAGGCATTGCTTTGTTTACACCATCCCAGGGAGTACTTGCTTCTACGGAAAATTCTCCATCTTCTGTGGATAAAAGAGAAGAAGTTCAACCTATGCTAGATAATCAAAATAATCCTTCTTCTGAGTTAGATACCAGAGATGTTCCAATAGGATTTACAAGGACTACAGAACCCGTCAGATCTGGGAATAAGGAAAATAATAGCTTGATCACAAGGGATTTCGTGGCGGGTGAAGACAGATCAAGCACTCCAGCGGTGAGAGCAGCATCAAATCCTTCCGAGGTTAAAAAGTATGAATTAACTGATGAGTATGCTAAGCAAATAAAAGCAGGAGTAATCGGTTCAGAAGGTAATAAGCTTGATAGTTTATTGTTAAACGGCTCTAAGTTAAGTCCAGAAGCCTATACAGATGATGATTACTTGAAGGATAAAGAAGAACTTTATATTTATGAAAAAGGTGGGAAAAAATATGTAGGTTATAATAGTCATCCCTTATTAGAAGATACTGATGGTGATGGTATTATTGACAGTAAAGAAAAGCCAGATGAAAAATTAAAATGGAATGTAAGTGAGCGCGATATGATTATGTTCATGGAATTATCCTACCGTGATGATAATTATATTGATAGAGTGCTGGATCATAAGAGACCCTTAACAGAGTCAGAGTTATATAAAAAGAATGGTGACAGTAAACCACGTTATGAGTATATGATGATGAATAAGGAATTGGGGCCTTATTGGGAAAGGAAGAAAAGTTACCATACCTCCAGTGGACTAGATGCTGTCTTGTATGAAACGAAGAGTGATTTCTTATATTTACCAAATGGAACTGCACAAGTATTAGCCTTTCGTGGAACAAGTGATGCGAAAGATATAGGAGCTGATATAACACTTGGATTAGGAAGCAATCCTCAACAAGGGATAGATGCAGAAAATATTATGCATGAACTAGCTAAAGATAAGAGTATTACTAATCTTTATTTGACAGGTCATTCTTTAGGAGGATATTTAGTACAACGGGCAATGGTTGAAGCTTATCAGTTGGCATATTCTGACAGCAGAGTCATGTCTCCTAAAGAACAGTTGGCTTATAGAAACGTTTATAATAATGTATTAAAAAAAGGCACAACCTTTAATGCTCCAAAAGTTGTGACCAATTTGCTTTCCAGTCGTGAATTTTGGCAAAAAGGTTTAGATAGCAAAAAAATAGCCAAGTCTGGTAAAATGACTCATTATATTGTTGATAATGATTTGGCGATAAGAAAAGGCGTCAGCAATGATAGTGATGTTGTTATAAATGTTGGACGAACCAGTGGAGGTCACAGTTCACGTTCTTATTTTGAAGCTGATATGATTAATAGACGATCAGAGTTTATATCTGGGAAACGAATTTCCTTAGATGGGACAGGTTATCAAGATAAAAACATTGCAACAGTTAAATCTGTAGAAAAAGTTGGAGAAACTGTTGTATATAGTAAACGCGGAGATGACATCATTAAGTCAATAACTGTGAGTATGAAAGATCTCGATACAGGACAGATTACTAACAATACAATTGATGAAGTGTTTAAGAAAGATGGAGCCAAATCTACAGTTGTCGTTACCCAACTTGAGCCAAGTGTACGTTATGAAAAAGATGCCACAAGAGCTAAAGGTGAAGCTAATGTAACAACAACTGGTACTTCAGGTACTAGTACAGTAACAACAACTTATAGTGTAGATCCTAACACTGGAGATCTGATTGAACATGTAGGACAACCAGTAGTTAAGCAACCGGCAATAGAAACAGTTGTCAAAGTCGCAGCCAAGGATGAAGTAGAATACATTAAAAAAGGAGACGACGTTGTTAAGAAGACAACAAGCTACACAGTAAACTCAAAAACTGGCAGCCTTACTTCGACTAAGAAGGAAGAAGTAGTCAATAAAGGTGGCGCGAAGGATATAGTTGAGTATAATTCAGTTGAACCCAAAACAGTTTATTTAAAAGATGAAAACAGTCCAAAAGGTACTGATACCGTTCAATTTCTAGGGAGATCAGGAAAATCTAAAGTCATCACAACCTATAGCGTAAATCCAGTAAATGGAGCCCTAACTCCAACAAAAGGGGGATCAGAAGTCGTAACTCTACCAATAGCTAGAGTTGTAAAAGTAGGAGCTAAGGATAGAGTAGACGTAGAAACAATCCCATCTCCAGTAAAATACGAAAAAGATGCTAGTCGAGAAAAAGGCCAAGCCAATATTACTGTCCCAGGAAAAGACGGAAGTAAGACAACCACCACGACTTACACAGTAAATCCAGACAATGGGGAAGTTACTCCAAATGAAGGAAATCCAGTAATAGTAAATCCAACAGAAACAATCGTTAAAGTCGCGGCTAAGGATCAAGTAGTAGAAACGCCAATTGAGCCCACAGTGGTTTATGAAAGAGATGACACTCGTGACTTTGGTACACCAGACAAGCCTAGAAAAGGAGCAAAAGGAAAATCTGTAACGACTACAAGGTATGACGTTAATCCAAATAATGGAACAGTCACAGAACAGGTTGGTAAGCCAGTGGTCACCCCAGCTGGTAAAACAATAGTTAAGGTTGGAGCTAAAACTAAGGTTGAGAGTAGCAAGGATGACCAAGGTCGTGAAGTTATCAACACTACAACTTATGAAGTTGATCCAAAAACAGGTAAGGTAACTTCTACAACAGTAACTACTTACGGGACAAGGAAAGAACTAACGATTGAGAAGATGGTAGTACCATCTCCAGTAGTTTACGAAAAAGATGATACGAAAGAAAAAGGTACAGTCCCAACTACTGTTAAAGGTGAAGATGGTGAAGACACTATCACAACAACTTACACTGTGGACACTAATACTGGAAAGATTACAGCAAGTGAAGGTAAACCAGTTCGTACGAAAGAACCAACGAATACAGTCGTCAAAGTCGCAGCGAAGGACAAAGTAGAAAAAACAGAAATCTCATCACCTAAGAAATATGTGAAAGATGATACACGCGACAAAAATCAACCAAATGTGGAAGAAGCAGGCCAAGCAGGTTCAAGTACTATCACAACAACATATAGTGTTGATTCTACTACAGGCGCTATTACAGAAACAGTAGGAAAAGCAGTAGTAGTAAATCCAACAGCAACAATAGTCAAAGTCGCAGCCAAGGACAAAATAGTAGAAACACCAATTGAACCTGAAGTTGAATATGTTAGAGATGGTGAACGAGAAGTTGACACACCTAATGAACGTATTGAAGGAGCTAAAGGTAAAACAGTTACTACAACCACTTACGATGTAGATTCAAAGGACGGTCATATCACAGAACACGTTGGCACCCCAGTCGTCACCCCAGCAGGTAAGACAATCGTTAAAGTAGGAGCTAAAACTAAGGTTGAACAATCTAAAGATTCTGAAGGTCGTGATGTGATTGAGACCACTACCTATGAAGTTAATCCAAAAACAGGTAAGATAACTCCAACAACCGTGCTAACTTATGGGAAAACGAAAGAACCAACGAATACAGTCGTCAAAGTCGCAGCCAAGGACAAAGTAGTAGAAACCCCGATTGAACCTGAAGTTGAATATGTTAGAGATGGTGAACGAGAAGTTGACACACCTAATGAACGTATTGAAGGAGCTAAAGGTAAAACAGTTACTACAACCACTTATGATGTAGACTCAAAGGACGGTCATATCACAGAACACATTGCTAATAATATAACAACACCAGCTAAGGTAACACCAGGTAAAGTCACTCCAGCAACTCCAGTCACACCTGCTACTAATGGAGGTTCTGATCAAGATACACCTGCACCAACAACTCCAATTCCAGATGCAGTTACTCCGAATGAAAATCATGAAGATACTACAGATGCTAGTGATAGTGATAACGGAGCTAAATCAAATGATTCTCAAAATGTATTGCCAAATACAGGAACAGAATCAAATGCGACTCTTGCATCTCTAGAACTTCTTGGTCTGCTAGGCGGTCTCGGACTTGCTCTTGGAAAGAAAAAAGAAGACTAAAAATTTAGTCAAATGAACATTCATTCTTTTGTATTGTAAAGACAAACTAGATTGGTTCTGGGAATCGTGTTCGTCATAAAATAAAAAGAATGTTTAGATAAAGAAAGCGAACAATGCTAGGATTTTGTTAAAGGGAATTCTAAGTATTGTTCGCTTTTGTGGTATAATAAGTACTATGCAGAAAAAACCAACGTCAGCCTATGTGCACATCCCATTTTGTACCCAGATTTGTTATTATTGTGATTTTTCAAAAGTTTTTATTAAGAATCAGCCAGTCGACAGTTATTTAGAGCATCTGTTAGAAGAGTTTCGTTCTTATGATATTCAAAAGTTGCGGACCCTCTACATTGGTGGTGGGACACCAACAGCCTTGTCAGCTCCGCAACTGGAGGTGTTATTGAAGGGCTTGACTAAAAACTTGGACTTGTCTGCCTTGGAAGAGTTGACCATTGAAGCCAATCCAGGCGACTTGGACGCGGATAAGATTGCTGTTTTGAAAAACTCGGCTGTCAATCGTGTTTCGCTAGGCGTGCAGACCTTTGACGACAAGATGCTGAAAAAGATTGGGCGCAGTCATTTGGAGAAGGATATTTATGAAAATATCGACCGCCTGAAATTGGCTGGTTTTGACAACATCTCCATTGATTTGATTTATGCGCTGCCTGGTCAGACCATGGAGCAGGTTCAGGAAAATGTGGCTAAGGCCATTGGACTGGATATTCCCCACATGAGTTTGTATAGCTTGATTTTGGAAAATCATACGGTCTTTATGAACCGTATGCGACGAGGGAAATTGCCTCTGCCTAAGGAGGAACTGGAAGCGGAGATGTTTGAGTACATCATCACTGAGCTTGAGCGAGCAGGCTTTGAGCATTATGAGATTTCTAATTTCTCCAAACCTGGTTTTGAAAGTCGCCACAATCTTATGTACTGGGACAATGCTGAATACTATGGCATCGGTGCTGGAGCATCTGGTTATGTCAATGGTATTCGATATAAAAATCATGGTCCCATTCGCCATTATCTTAATGCGGTTGAGGAAGGCAATGCTCGTATCACAGAGGAGTACCTGAGTCAAAAAGAGCAAATGGAAGAAGAAATGTTCCTGGGACTCCGCAAGAAATCAGGAGTCTCCATGGCGCGATTTGAGGAAAAATTTGGACGGTCTTTTGATGGACTTTATGGAGAAATTGTCAGAGACTTGGTTCAACAGGGTCTCATGCAAATAGACGGTGACCGAGTTCGCATGACAAAAAGAGGTCTCTTCTTAGGAGACACCGTAGCAGAACGATTTATTTTGGAGTAGGATGATGGGCTTAACTTATCAAATGAACATGAAAATTCCTTTTGATATGGCTGACATGAACGGTCATATCAAACTTCCAGATGTGATTTTGCTGTCCCTACAAGTTTCAGGGATGCAGTCGATTGAACTGGGAGTTAGTGATAAGGCCATTTTAGAAGATCATAATCTGGTCTGGATTATCACAGAATACGATATTGAGGTGGTTCGTTTGCCTCGTTTTGGGGAAGAAATCACCATCGAAACGGAAGCTTTGAGCTACAATCGGCTCTTTTGCTACCGTCGCTTTACCATTTATGATGAAGCAGGTCAGGAACTCATCCACATGATGGCGACTTTTGTTCTCATGGACCGCGACAGTCGAAAAGTCCATGCTGTTGAACCTGAGATTGTGGCTCCTTACCAGTCTGATTTTGATAAAAAACTTATCCGTGGACCGAAGTATGAGTCCTTGGAAAAGCCGATCAGCAAGGATTACCATGTTCGTTTTTACGACTTGGATATGAATGGTCATGTCAATAACAGTAAATACTTGGACTGGATTTTTGAGGTCATGGGAGCGGATTTTTTGACCCACTATATTCCCAAGAAAATCAACCTCAAGTATGTCAAGGAAGTTCGACCAGGTGGGGTAATCATATCGTCTGTTGAACGGACTGGACTGGAAAGCAAGCATGAAATTACAAGCGACGGGGCTACCAATGCACAGGCTATTATTACTTGGCAAGAAATAAAAAAGGCTTAGGGAGAAATAGATGAAATATAAAGGCTATTTAATTGATTTAGACGGAACCATTTATAAGGGCAAAGACAGAATCCCAGCAGGAGAGGCTTTTGTCCATGAATTGCAAAAGCGAGACATCCCCTATCTCTTTGTGACCAACAATACAACCCGTACTCCTGAGAGTGTTCAAGAAATGTTGGCTCAGAATTTTAATATCGATACGCCTCTATCGACTGTCTACACAGCGACTTTGGCAACTATCGACTATATGAATGACTTGGGACTGGAAAAGACTGTCTATGTTATCGGAGAATCAGGGCTCAAGGAAGCCATCAAGGCGGCTGGCTATGTGGAAGACAAGGAAAATCCTGCCTATGTGGTAGTAGGTCTGGACTGGCAAGTCGACTATGAAAAATTTGCCACAGCAACTCTAGCTATCCAAAAGGGAGCTCATTTTATTGGAACCAATCCTGACCTCAATATCCCGACAGAGCGTGGTCTTTTGCCTGGTGCTGGTTCACTGATTACCCTGCTTGAAGTAGCAACACGAGTGAAGCCTGTTTATATTGGAAAACCAAATGCCATCATTATGGACAAGGCGGTTGAGCACTTAGGTTTGGAACGTGAAGAGTTGATCATGGTTGGGGACAATTATCTGACTGATATTCGGGCTGGGATTGACAATGGCATTCCAACGCTCTTGGTGACGACAGGTTTTACCAAGGCAGAAGAAGTAGCAGACCTGCCAATCGCACCGACTCATGTGGTTTCTAGCCTTGCGGAGTGGGATTTTGATGAAAACTAAACTGACCTTTTGGGCCTCTATGCTCTTTCTCCTCTCCCTCTCAATCCTTATGACCATTTATCTGGCTTGGATTTTTTATCCGCTGGAAATTCAGTGGCTAAACTTAACGAATCGAGTCTATCTAAAACCAGAAACTATTCAATACAATTTTCATATTTTGATGAATTATCTGACCAATCCATTTAGTCAGGTCCTAGAGATGCCAGATTTTCGTTCGTCATCTGCTGGGCTACACCATTTTGCAGTGGTCAAGAATCTCTTCCACTTGGTTCAGATAGTAGCTCTAGTGACACTGCCAAGTTTCTATTTCTTTGTCAACGGGATTGTGAAAAAGGGCTTTTTGTCTCTTTATCGTAAAAGTCTCCTGGCTCTAGTGGTTTTGCCTTTGCTGATTGGGCTTGGGGGAGTTTTGATTGGTTTTGACCAATTCTTTACCCTTTTCCATCAAATTCTCTTTGTGGGAGATGATACCTGGCTTTTTGACCCAGCCAAGGATCCAGTGATTCTGATTTTGCCAGAGACCTTCTTCCTTCATGCCTTCCTCCTCTTTTTTGCCCTCTATGAGAGCTTCTTTGGCTATCTGTATCTGAAAAGTCGTAGGAAGTGAACCGAAAGCTGTTTTTAATTTGTATATATAAAAATACATATCGTTTAAAACCATCGTTAAGAGTGAATTAACCAAATCCAATTGTGTCAATCGTTCGCGAACAGTCTATTTTTCTTGAAAAAATAGGCTTTTTTTCTAAAAATCTCTAGTCAAGCGCTTTATTTTTTTGTATAATAGAAGTAGCAAAGTATAGATAAGAAGAGAAAAGCATGATTACACTATTTCTATCACCGAGCTGTACATCATGTCGTAAGGCTAAGGCCTGGTTAGAAAAACATAAGGTTCCCTTTGTGGAACACAATATTATGACCAGTCCTTTAACAAGAAAAGAATTGCAACACATCCTTTCCTTGACCGAAAATGGTACTGATGACATCATTTCAACTCGTTCAAAAATTTTTCAAAAATTGAATATTGATGTAGAGAGTATTTCGGTATCGGAATTGCTTCATTTGATTGAGCAGTATCCTAGTCTTTTGCGTCGTCCAATTATTATTGATGCCAAGCGCATGCAAATCGGTTTTAATGAAGATGAGATTCGTGCTTTTCTCCCTCGTAGTTACCGTAAGCAAGAACTAAAAGAAGCAAGAATGAGAGCTGGTATTAGTTAATGAACAAACAGTATAGTTACCCACTAGATTTGTCGTGGAGCACTGAAGAACTTGCTTCAGTGCTTTCTTTTTTTAATGATGTTGAAGCTGCCTATGAAGGCAAGGTAGAGGCTAAAAAGTTACTGGACTCCTATAAGCGATTCAAGGCGGTTGTGCCAAGAAAGAGTGAAGAAAAACGTTTGGGACGAGAATTTGAAACAGTCAGTGGCTATTCGCTTTACCGAGCAGTTCAGGCGGCTAAGGAAAAAGGGGAAGGAAAGATTTCTCTTGGAAAGTAAATTTGAATTTGCTAAAGAGCTAATTAAGAAAGCGGGTCAGTACATCCTTGACCACATGCAGGAAGACTTGCGTGTTGAGACCAAGTCCTCTCCAACAGATTTGGTGACCAGACTGGACAAGGAAGTTCAGGAACTCTTGGTTGGTGAGATTTTGTCCCGTTATCCTGAGGATAAGATTTGTGCTGAAGAAGGGTGTCTGCGAGCTTCGGTTCAAGAGGGCAAGGTTTGGGTCATTGATCCCATTGATGGTACCAATAACTTTGTAGCCCAGCAGGAAGATTTTGCTGTTATGATGGCTTATTTTGAAAATGGTCAGGGACAGTTTGGCCTAATTTATGATGTGGTCAAAGGGGATTGTTACCACGGTGGTGGGGTCTTTCCAGTTTGTCGAAATAATAAGCCCCTAGCTCCCTTTAAACCAAAACCACTTGGAGATTTTCTCATTGCAGGAAATAGTGGTATGCTAGAAACCAATGAATGGGGACTAGCTGATTTGAGTCGAGCCGTCCTCGGTGTTCGTGTCTATGGGAGTGCGGCCATTAGTTTTGCCAAGATTTTGTCAGGGCGTTTGTTGACCTATGTCACTTATCTGCAACCATGGGATTATGCTGCGGCTAGTATTTTAGGGGAAAGTCTGGGTTATCGGGTGGTGACCCTATCTGGTCAACCGCTTGATTTTCAAACCAGACAACCGGTCATGATGCTACCTCTTGAGATGCAGGAGGAAATTCAGTCCTATATTTACGAAAGGAAAAGAACTTAAATGCAATTTCCAGAAGGATTTGTTGAAAAATATGAAGAGATACTAGGAGATGAGGCAAGAGATTTTCTTGCCTCTTTTGAGGAGGAAGCGGTTTCGGCCTTTCGGGTCAATCCTTTAAAAGAAGCGCAACTTTCCTTTTCTGATACCATTCCTCAAACTCCTTGGGGACATTATGGGAAGGTTTCAGGGAAATCGCCTGAGCATGCTACTGGTTTAGTTTATTCGCAAGAACCTGCTGCTCAGATGGTTGCTCAGGTAGCCCAGCCCAGTCCTGGTATGAAGGTCTTGGACTTGGCAGCTGCACCGGGAGGTAAATCAACTCAACTAGCAGCCTATCTAGCTGGAGAGGGCCTTCTCGTCTCCAATGAAATTTCAAGCAAACGGGCTAAGATTTTAGTAGAAAACATGGAGCGCTTTGGAGCGACAAATGTTGTGGTGACCAATGAATCTGCTGACCGCTTGGCCAAGGTCTTTAAAGGCTATTTTGACCTCATTGTCCTTGATGCCCCTTGCTCTGGTGAAGGAATGTTTCGTAAGCAACCAGATGCTATGAACTATTGGAGCTTAGAGTATCCGAGTCAATGTGCTAGCTTGCAAAGAGAAATTTTAGCAGATGCAGTAACCATGCTAGCTGAAGGTGGTCGTCTGGTTTATTCAACCTGTACCTGGGCACCCGAGGAAAACGAAGAGATTGTTAAGTGGTTGCTGGAAGAGTATGATTTTGATTTGTTGCCAGTAGAGCATATCAATGGAATGGTAGCTGGTATTGACCTGCCAGAAACGGCTCGGATGTACCCTCATCAGTTTAAGGGAGAGGGTCAGTTTGTAGCCCATCTACAGTTTAAGGGTAACAATCCAACTCCTAAATGTAAGGCAAGTAAGAGCAATCTTGGTCGAGAACAAGTTGCCTTGTGGCAAGAATTTGCCCAAAACCATTTGAAGGTCAATCTACCGGGAATCTTGCAGACTTTTGGGGACCAACTCTATCTCTTACCAGAACTCTTGCCAGATTTAGGTAAGCTCAAGATTGCTCGCAATGGACTACATCTGGGCACTTTTAAGAAGAAACGCTTTGAGCCCAGTTTTGCTCTTGGTCTAGCCTTGAAACCGAGTCAGGTCGAACAATCGGTTGAAATTGGCCAAGAAGCGTTTGTCAAGTATGTGGCTGGAGAAACTGTTCAGCTGGCAGAAAGTCTGCCAAATGGTTGGTACCAAGTTTTGGTTAAAGGCAATGGCTTGGGCTTTGCAAAGGTTACTGGAAATGTTTTGAAAAATTATTTTCCAAAAGGCCTCAGATTCAAGTGAAAATGCTAGTCAAATATCTTATTCTATGTTATAGTGAAAGTATGGATTTTTTTAGTAGGATGATTCTTGATATCTTGATTGCCATCACATGTAGTTTTACTACTCAATGAAAATCAAAGAGCAAACTAGGAAGCTAGCCATAGATAGCTCAAAATACTGTTTTGAGGTTGCAAATAGGACTGACGGAGTCAGTTACAAAGCATTGCTTTAAAGTTGTAGATAGGACTGACCAAATAGGTACATACCTATAACAAGGCAAGGCTGACCTGGTTTGAAGAGATTTTCAAAGAGTACAAGAAGTTTAGTTATTAGCGTTCTTACCGCTTGTAAACTAGATTTCCCATAAAATAGAATCTTTTCCTTTTAGTTGTAAACTAGTCTGGGAGAGTAGAGAGGTTTGAGATACCTTTCTAGCTTTTGGATTATCATCTAAGGAGAGTAACCTTTTCCTTGCATTAAAAAGGGGAAAAAGAGACACGAAATGACTATAATGGGTGACAATGGGGGAAGGGATAGACAAGAGATTTTATCCACATATGAAAAAAGGAGGTTAGAAAAGAGTAATATAGCCTATATTATATAAATAATCAATTGCGCAGAAATTTGGTAAGAATTCATGCGTCAACTCATAAAGAACTACTTAAAAAATTCACAGTATTCATAATTATTTTCGAGGAGAAAAACAGTGAAAAAAAGAAAAAAGCTTGCTCTGTCTCTTATCGCTTTTTGGCTGACGGCTTGTTTAGTAGGCTGTGCTAGCTGGATTGATCGTGGAGAATCCATAACGGCTGTTGGCTCAACTGCCTTGCAACCCTTGGTTGAAGTAGCGGCAGATGAATTTGGCACGATCCATGTTGGAAAAACGGTCAATGTCCAAGGGGGAGGTTCTGGTACAGGCTTGTCCCAGGTTCAGTCTGGGGCAGTTGATATAGGAAACTCAGATGTATTTGCTGAGGAAAAAGACGGAATTGATGCTTCTGCTCTTGTTGACCACAAGGTCGCGGTAGCTGGTTTGGCTCTGATTGCCAATAAGGAGGTTGATGTTGATAACCTAACGACAGAGCAACTTCGTCAAATCTTCATAGGTGAGGTAACCAATTGGAAAGAGGTTGGTGGTAAGGACTTACCCATCTCTGTTATCAATCGGGCAGCCGGCTCTGGCTCTCGTGCTACCTTTGATACTGTCATTATGGAAGGTCAGTCTGCCATGCAAAGTCAGGAGCAGGATTCAAATGGAGCGGTAAAATCAATCGTATCAAAAAGTCCAGGAGCTATCTCTTATTTATCTCTTACCTATATAGATGATTCGGTCAAAAGCATGAAGTTGAATGGTTATGACTTAAGTCCAGAAAATATAAGTAGCAATAATTGGCCCTTGTGGTCTTATGAGCATATGTATACATTGGGGCAGCCCAATGAGTTAGCTGCAGAATTTCTCAATTTTGTTCTCTCGGATGAGACCCAAGAAGGGATTGTCAAAGGATTGAAGTATATTCCGATTAAGGAAATGAAGGTTGAAAAAGATGCTGCCGGAACTGTGACAGTGTTGGAAGGGAGACAATAATGAATCAAGAAGAATTAGCTAAGAAAATGTTGCTTCCATCAAAGAATTCTCGTCTGGAGAAATTAGGAAAAGGTTTGACCTTTGCCTGTCTTTCTTTGATAGTCATCCTTGTGGCCATGATTTTGGTTTTCGTAGCGCAAAAAGGCTTGTCGACCTTCTTTGTCAATGGTGTGAATATCTTTGACTTTCTTTTGGGAGGAACTTGGAATCCTTCTAGTAAAGAATTTGGTGCCCTTCCTATGATTTTGGGTTCCTTTATCGTTACCATTCTCTCAGCCCTTATCGCAACCCCCTTTGCTATTGGTGCAGCAGTTTTTATGACCGAAGTATCACCAAAAGGGGCGAAGATTTTGCAACCAGCTATTGAACTCCTGGTTGGGATTCCTTCAGTAGTGTATGGATTTATTGGCTTGCAAGTCGTCGTTCCCTTTGTTCGCAGTGTCTTTGGTGGGACTGGTTTTGGGATTTTGTCAGGGATTTCCGTCCTCTTTGTCATGATTTTGCCGACCGTAACCTTTATGACAACGGATAGCTTGCGTGCGGTTCCTCGTTATTATCGTGAGGCTAGTTTCGCTATGGGAGCCACTCGCTGGCAGACTATCTGGCGTGTGATCTTGAAGGCGGCCCGTTCTGGTATTTTCACTGCAGTGGTCTTTGGGATGGCGCGTGCCTTTGGTGAGGCTTTAGCTATCCAGATGGTTGTCGGAAACTCAGCTGTTATCCCAACTTCCTTGACCACACCAGCTGCAACTTTAACTTCTATATTAACTATGGGAATTGGGAACACTGTCATGGGAACTGTAAATAATAATGTTCTCTGGTCACTGGCCTTGGTACTGCTCTTGATGAGTTTAGTTTTTAACAGTGTGATTAAATTGATTACGAAAGAAAGAGGAAAGAAAAATTATGCGCGCTAAGAAATTAGATAAACTTGCAACAGCTGTCCTCTATACGATTGCTAGCATCATTGTGACAATCTTGGCTTCCTTGATTCTCTATATCTTGGTTCGGGGCTTGCCCCATATCTCTTGGTCTTTCTTGACTGGAAGGTCTTCTGCTTTTCAAGCAGGTGGTGGGATTGGCATTCAGCTTTACAATTCCTTTTTCCTATTGGTCATTACCTTGATTATTTCTGTACCTCTTTCTATGGGAGCTGGGATTTACTTGGCTGAATATGCTAAAAAAGGTCCTGTTACCAACTTTGTGCGGACTTGTATTGAAATTTTGTCCTCTTTACCATCAGTGGTGGTGGGGCTCTTTGGTTACTTGATCTTTGTAGTCCAGTTTGAGTATGGATTTTCAATCATTTCAGGTGCCTTGGCCTTGACAGTCTTTAACTTGCCTCAGATGACGCGTAATGTAGAGGATAGTTTGAAACATGTTCACCATACCCAACGTGAGGCTGGTCTGGCTCTTGGGATTTCTCGTTGGGAGACAGTGGTTCATGTTGTTATTCCAGAAGCGCTTCCAGGTATTGTAACGGGTGTCGTCTTGGCATCTGGTCGTATCTTTGGCGAAGCTGCAGCTCTGATTTATACAGCAGGGCAATCGGCGCCAGCTCTTGACTGGTCTAACTGGAATATCCTCAGTGTGACTAGCCCCATCTCTATCTTCCGTCAAGCAGAAACCTTGGCTGTCCATATCTGGAAGGTCAATAGTGAAGGCACTATTCCAGATGGAACTATTGTATCAGCAGGTTCTGCCGCTGTGCTCCTAATCTTTATCCTGATTTTTAACTTTGGAGCTCGTAAGTTCGGAAACTATCTACACAAGAAATTAACCGCTGTCTAAAGGAGAAGCCATGTCAACATATAACTGGGATGAGAAGCATATCCTTACCTTTCCTGAAGAAAAAGTAGCCCTTTCTACTAAGGATGTCCATGTTTACTATGGTAAAAATGAATCCATTAAGGGGATTGATATGCAATTTGAAAGAAATAAAATTACAGCTTTGATTGGTCCGTCGGGATCGGGGAAATCTACCTACTTACGCAGTCTCAATCGCATGAATGATACTATTGATATTGCTAAAGTAACTGGGCAGATTCTCTATCGTGGAATTGATGTCAACCGTCCAGAAATCAACGTTTATGAAATGCGTAAACACATTGGAATGGTTTTTCAACGCCCTAATCCATTTGCTAAGTCAATTTACCGTAATATTACCTTTGCGCATGAACGTGCTGGAGTTAAGGATAAGCAAGTCCTAGATGAAATCGTAGAAACCTCCCTTCGTCAGGCTGCCCTCTGGGATCAGGTTAAAGACGATCTCCACAAGTCAGCCTTGACCTTATCAGGTGGTCAGCAACAACGTCTCTGTATTGCTCGTGCCATCTCTGTTAAGCCAGATATCCTCTTAATGGATGAGCCAGCCTCAGCCTTGGATCCGATTGCGACCATGCAACTAGAAGAGACCATGTTTGAGCTCAAGAAAGACTTTACCATCATCATTGTAACGCATAATATGCAGCAGGCTGCTCGTGCAAGTGACTATACAGGCTTCTTTTACTTGGGTGATTTGATTGAGTATGACAAAACTGCAACTATTTTCCAAAATGCCAAGCTACAGTCCACCAATGACTATGTATCTGGTCACTTTGGTTAGAAAGGAAACCGTATGACAGATGCGATTTTACAGGTATCAGACCTGTCCGTTTATTATAATAAAAAGAAGGCTTTGAATAGTGTTTCCCTATCTTTCCAACCTAAGGAAATTACAGCCTTGATTGGTCCATCTGGATCAGGGAAGTCAACCCTCCTCAAGTCTCTCAACCGCATGGGAGATCTCAATCCAGAGGTGACCACAACTGGATCCGTGGTGTACAATGGTCACAACATCTACAGTCCGCGTACAGATACGGTTGAATTACGTAAGGAAATCGGAATGGTTTTCCAACAACCTAATCCTTTCCCTATGACTATCTATGAGAATGTTGTCTACGGGCTTCGTATCAATGGAATTAAGGATAAGCTGGTTCTGGATGAAGCCGTAGAAAAAGCCTTGCAAGGTGCCTCTATCTGGGATGAGGTCAAGGATCGTCTACATGATTCAGCTATTGGATTGTCAGGTGGTCAACAGCAGCGTGTCTGTGTGGCCCGTGTCTTGGCAACCAGTCCTAAAATCATCCTCTTGGATGAGCCAACTTCGGCTTTGGATCCGATTTCAGCTGGTAAAATTGAGGAAACCTTGTATGGTCTAAAAGACAAGTACACCATGCTTCTGGTAACCCGTTCCATGCAACAAGCTTCACGTATCTCTGATAAGACAGGATTTTTCCTAGATGGAGATTTGATTGAATTTAATGATACCAAGCAGATGTTCCTTGATCCCCAACACAAGGAAACGGAAGACTATATTACAGGAAAATTTGGATAAGGAGATGAAAGATGTTACGATCTCAATTTGAAGAAGATTTAGAGAAATTACATAACCAGTTCTACGCTATGGGACAAGAAGTGCTCTCACAAATCAATCGTACGGTGCGTGCCTTTGTCACGCATGACCGTGACCTGGCAAAAGAGGTCATCGAAGATGACGCAGAAGTAAATGAATACGAAGTGAAACTGGAAAAGAAATCATTTGAAATGATTGCACTCCAACAACCAGTCTCTCAAGATTTGCGTACAGTCTTGACTGTCCTTAAGGCTGTATCAGATGTGGAGCGTATGGGGGATCACGCTGTAGCCATTGCCCAGGCAACCATCCGTATGAAGGGGGAAGAACGCATCCCAGCTGTAGAGGAAGAAATTCAAAAAATGGGACGTGAAGTTAAAAGCGTTGTTGAAGCAGCACTTGATCTTTATCTTAATGGTTCTGTTGACGACGCATACCGGGTAGCCTCCATGGATGAGCAAATTAACCACTATTTTGAAACTATCCGTGACCTTGCGACTGAAGAGATTAAGAAAAATCCAGAAGCCATTGTTACGGGTCGTGATTATTTCCAAGTTATTTCCTACTTGGAGCGTATCGGTGACTATGCTAAAAATATCTGTGAATGGGTTGTTTACTTTGAAACAGGTAAGATTGTCGAATTATAAAGTATTCAAAGGATAAAATTATTGTGAAAGCTTACTTTTTAATACAGTAAGCTTTCATTGTATAGATAGTTTACTTTGTCAGAGGTGAATAATGAACTACATACAGAATATCAGAAAAAAGTTGGAAAAGATAAGATTATTTTAAATTTTACCTGTGGAATATTAAGTCAATCAGGAAAAATTTTATTACAAAAACGAGCAGATAAAGGAACGTGGGGATTACCAGGTGGTGCTCTTGAATTAGGAGAATCGGCTTTAGAAGCTTTAGTGCGAGAGTTTTATGAAGAAACAGGAGTCGAAGTGAGGGTGGAAAAACTCTTAAATGTTTATACAAAATATTCAGACAGTTATCCGAATGGTGATGAGGCTCAAGTTCTTACAATCTTGTATTTAGTTTCATCTGAAACTTCTATCTCTACAAATTTTTTTACAAGTGATGAAACTTTAGAATTAGGATTTTTTGATCATAGTGACATACAAAATATTGCAATTGTAAACCAGCAGCATCAAGATATGATAAATGATTTTTTTGAAAATAAGTTCCCAATAGATAGATAAACTAACCACTGTATTTCTATTTTTTAGTAAATATATTTTATGAAAATGCAAGAAAACACTTGACAAGCAACTTAGATATCGTTATAATTATACAAAATTAACAGAGGGGTTGTTTATTTATGAAATCAAAAAAATGGATATTTGTTTTATGTAATTTTCTTGCAAGTTTCTTCTTAGTAGCTTGCCAGTCAGGTTCTAATGGTTCTCAGTCAGCTGTTGAGGCCATTAAGCAAAAGGGGAAATTAGTTGTGGCAACCAGTCCTGACTATGCACCCTTTGAATTTCAATCATTGGTTGATGGAAAGAACCAGGTAGTCGGTGCAGACATCGACATGGCTCAGGCTATCGCTGATGAACTTGGGGTTAAGTTAGAAATCTCAAGCATGAGTTTTGACAATGTTTTAACCAGTCTACAAACAGGTAAGGCTGACCTAGCAGTTGCGGGAATTAGCGCTACTGACGAGAGAAAAGAAGTCTTTGATTTTTCAATCCCTTACTATGAAAACAAGATTAGTTTCTTGGTTCGTAAGGCTGATGTAGAAAAATACAAGGATTTAACTAGCCTAGAAAGTGATAATATTGCAGCCCAAAAAGGGACTGTTCCAGAATCAATGGTCAAGGAACAATTGCCAAAAGCTCAATTAACTTCCCTAACTAATATGGGTGAAGCAGTTAATGAATTGCAGACTGGAAAAGTAGATGCTGTTCATATGGATGAGCCTGTTGCACTTAGTTATGCTGCTAAAAACGCTGACTTAGCTGTCGCAACTGTTAGCTTGAAGATGAAGGACGGTGAAGCCAATGCCGTTGCCCTTAGAAAAAATAGTGCTGATTTGAAAGAAGTGGTGGACAAGGTCATCCAAAAACTCAAGGATGAAGGAACTTACCAAAGCTATCTTGAAAAGGCAGCAAGCCTAACAGAAGTTGAAGAATAAGAAAAAACGCAGAGTTGGATGTCATTCCAATTCTGCTTTTAAATAGTTTAAAACCTTTTCCAGATTGTCTAGGGACACCTTGGCAAATTGATAAGGACAGGTGCTTAAATAGGCCTCTTCAAAGAAGTCCAAGCCTAGTTGACTGTGTTTGAGATTGGCGATTTTAGGATACTGTCTCAGGTCTAGCAATAAACCATCGTGAAGAGGAAAATGAGGAAGAGGACAGGGGCTGTAAGCTAGTCTTTCCTTGATTTGTTTTTGGTAAGTTTCTTGATTATTCAAGCGAGTCAGACGATTTTTCTCAAACAATTGACTATCAATATAGAGTGACAGGGCCTTTTGCATAATGAGGTTGCTGTCGTAGTCTAGGATATTTTTGTAGGCCACAAAGGCTTCTTTGATAGCATTTGGAAGGATGAGTGCCGTTATCCGCAGGGCTGGAAAGAGGTTGGTTGAGAAGGATTTGATGTAAATGACGCGCTCCTCTGTATCCAGATAGTGGAAGGTCTGGCCCTTCTTGGAGTCCAAATCCCCCAGATAGTCGTCCTCTACGATATAGACACCATACTTGGCAGCTAAGTCAAGAATAGCTCGTTTGTCCTGCTCAGAATAGGAATGTCCCAGAGGATAGTGAAAACGAGGAATGGTATAGAAAAACTTAATTTTTCCTGTTTTGAAGTGGCCTTCCAGTTCCTCCAAGTCAATCCCATCAATGCCTCGTTCAATCGTTTGATAGTCCAGACCCTGAGCAATCAAGAGGCGATTCATTCGATGGTAGGTCGGTTGTTCCACCAAGATTTCCTTGGCTTGGCTAGGGAAGGAAATTTGAGAGAGGATAAAAAGGGCTTGTTGGGTTCCAGAAGTCAGTACCAGTTGATCAGCCTTGCAGTAGAGGGCTTGGTCAAAGAGGAGTTGGTGAATGGACTGTCTTAGGTCTTCTAGTCCTTCTTGGTTGTCATAGTAGTTGAAGAGGTAGTTTTCTCGTCCAATCAAGGTTTCATTGACACAGAGTCGGAAATCGTCATAGGCGCTGGCGTGTTCGTCCGTAACCTCGATTTCTAGGTCCTGGTGTTGCCCTTGTTCTAGGACATAGTAGCCACTCTGGGGCTTGGCATAGAGGTATTGTTCGTGCCGTAATTCCAGCAGGGCGCGCTGAACGGTGTCCTTGCTACAGTGAAAGTCAAGGCTCAGTTGACGGATAGAAGGCAGGCGACTTCCCGTCGGAAAGCGTCCAGACTCGATACTATTTTTTAGATAAGATACGACCTCTTGGTACTTGCTTTGTTTCTTCATTCCAGACCTCCCTTGATTTTGTTACATTGTACCCTTTTTTTTCCTTCTTGGCAATGTCTAGGGTGTTTCTCTCGTTCACATCTAAGAGCAAATGTGGTATATTCCCATCTTTAATACTTTTTTGAAATCAAAGAGCAACCAAATGCAGATGTGACAGTTTTTCGGAACTTTTTTCTCTTTAAAACAAAATATGTATTTTTATCTGGGGTTGGTTTGTTTTAAAAAGTTTTCATGCTAATTTCCCCGTATTACTTGCACATATTTTTAGGAAAAAGCTTGAAACCGTCTTCTAGTTGTGGTATAACAGAATTGAAAAATAAAAGTATACGAATGACTTGTTAGAAAGGAGTTTTAAATCAGAAAATCAAGTTATTTTATTAGTAATATATATTTGCGACTTGAAGGAGTGTTTTTTATGAAATTTAAAAAAACTGTAACTTCAGCTCTTGTTATATTATCACTATTTTCTATTATGTCTCCTTCTATAGTTTCTGTTAGAGTATTTGCTGATGATGTAACTACTACGGAAGTTTCTGAAATTAGTACCCAAGAACAAAAATAAATGGATGATGTAGCTAATGTTCTTGATCAAATGTTTAGAAATGGAGTTAATGAAAAAAATTTTACTGAATATGTTTATAAAAACTTTTCTCAAAAAGATATTGCTCTTGCGGAAAATAAATTAGAAACTAATATTAATAATCTCTATAACAGAGTCCCTTGGGATGAGATGGGAGGATGTATAGCGAGAAAAATACGAGAAGAATTTTTTGCTATGACCAATGTTTCGCTAATTGTTAAGTATGCGCAGAAAAAGGCTTGGTCAGAATTAGCTAAAGTGGTACTAAGATTTGTTAAAGCTAATGGACTTAAAACAAATATTTATATCATTGCTGGTCAGTTGGCTATTTGGGCAGTTCAGTGTGGTCTGGAATAATGCGTGATAAAAACTTTTTAATAAAAGATGGGATTATTAGCTTTTTGATTGGATTTGTATATGCATATTTAGTGTTACAAAAATTTATCCTTTGGAAAATCCTTTTGTTTGCATTTATTTTTGCAATTATTAATACAATATTTATGTTTGCTAGGAACAAAAAATAAATAATGATTTAGTTAAATAAAAAAAGGCCCCTAGGGAAGTGTGTTCCTTAGGGGTTGTTGTGCCAGTTCAAGTTTTGTTTCTGTCAAAATCTCAGGCTACCCGTCGGAAAGCGTCCAGACTCGATGAATTTTTCAGATAAGCTACGACCTCTTGGTACTTGCTTTGTTTCTTCATTCCAGACCTCCCTTGATTTTGTTACATTGTACCCTTTTTTTCTTTCTTGGCAATGTCTAAGGTGTTTCTCTCGTTCACATATAAAGCTAAATGTGGTATACTTAGGAGTAACATTTATAGAATAACAAACAAGAAAGAGAATGGATAAGAACGTGCAGGAACCAGTGAAATTATTTCAATACAATACCCTTGGAGCCTTGATGGCTGGCCTTTATGGTGGGACCATGACAGTAGGAGAATTGCTAGAGCATGGAGACCTTGGTTTGGGAACCTTGGATTCCATTGATGGGGAATTGATTGTCTTGGATGGCAAGGCTTATCAAGCCAAAGGCTCAGGAGAGCAACCGGAAATTGTAGAAGTATTACCAGATGCCCTTATTCCTTACGCAGCAGTAGTACCACATCAGGCAGAGGTCATTTTCCGCCAGCGCTTTGAGATGACAGACAAGGAATTGGAAGAACGGATTGAGTCTTATTATGACGGGGAAAATCTTTTCCGCTCTATCAAGATTCGTGGGGAATTTTCACATATGCATGTGCGCATGATTCCCAAGTCGGCACCAGATACCAAGTTTGCTGATGTCGCAACCCATCAACCTGAATATAGTCGTGACAATGTGGCAGGAACCATCGTTGGTTTCTGGACGCCAGAGATTTTCAATGGGGTCAGTTTGGCAGGATATCATCTACATTTTATCTCAGATGATTTGACTTTTGGTGGACATGTCATGGACTTTGTTATCAAGGAAGGCATTATCGAGGTGGGAGCTATTGACCAGTTGGACCAACGTTTCCCAGTCCAAGACCGTCAATACTTGTTTGCTAAGTTCAATGTTGACGAGATGAAAAAAGATATTGAAAAGGCAGAATAGGAGAAGAAAATGATCATTCATATTATCATTACCATGGTGCTGTTGCTGGCTTTCTTGATAGGAAGCATTTGGTTTGCCAAAAAGAAATACCAGACTAATCTAGCTGCCTTGGGATTGGGTGCAGTCGCTTTCTTTGTTTCTTCGCAGATTTTGGAAAAACTGGTGCATATCTTAGTTTTACATCCTCAAAAAGACGGTAGTATTGCTCTCTTGCAAGACCATCCGCTTGTCTATATCATCTATGGCCTAGCCATGGCAGCATTTTTTGAGGAAACTGCTCGTCTTATTTTCTTCAAATGGTTGGAGAAAAAGAGAAGTTTGGAAAAGGCAGACGCCTTGGCCTATGGGTTAGGGCATGGTGGCTTGGAGTTGATTTTCCTAGGTCTTACTAGTTTGCTTAATCTCTACTTCGTTCTCTCAGCAGTTCAAACGCAGGATCCACAGGTCATGCAATTACTGTCTGAAAATATGTTGAAAACTATTCAGTCGCTATCAGTCTGGCAGATTTATTTGCTTGGTTTTGAGCGAATCTTGGCGCTAGGTTTCCAATTACTCTTGACTGTTTGGGTTTACCAAGCTGTTCGCCAGAAGAAATGGATTTATCTCCTAGCAGCCTATGGATTGCATGCCTTCTTTGATCTGGCACCATCTCTTTCCCAAGTAGGCTGGTTGACAAATCCAGTCTTGGTTGAAGTGATTCTACTAGTTGAACTGATCCTAGTTGCCTATGGAACCAAGGCAATCTTTTGTAAAAAATCATAAAAAGAGGGGAAACCTCTTTTTTGTTTAAAATAAGCCCAAGATTTTTTAGGGTCGTCAAATGGTCTTAAAAATGGTATAATGGAATGAATTTTGTAAAAGGAAGAGTAACATGTCTGTAAGAGAAAACATGCTTGAAATCTTAGAAGGGATTGATATCCGTTTCAAGGAACCCTTGCATAGCTATAGTTATACAAAAGTAGGTGGAGAGGCCGATTATTTGGTCTTTCCACGAAATCGTTTTGAGTTGGCGCGCCTTGTTAAATTTGCCAACCAAGAAAATATTCCTTGGATGGTTCTTGGAAATGCTAGTAACATCATTGTTCGTGACGGTGGGATTCGTGGATTTGTCATCTTGTGTGACAAGCTCAATAATGTTTCCGTTGATGGCTATACCATCGAAGCTGAAGCAGGAGCTAACTTGATTGAAACAACTCGCATTGCCCTCCGTCATAGTTTGACTGGCTTTGAGTTTGCTTGTGGCATTCCTGGAAGCGTTGGCGGTGCTGTCTTTATGAATGCGGGTGCCTATGGTGGCGAGATTGCTCACATCTTGCAGTCTTGTAAGGTCTTGACCAAGGATGGAGAAATCGAAACCCTGTCTGCTAAAGACTTGGCTTTTGGTTACCGCCATTCAGCTATTCAGGAGTCTGGTGCAGTTGTCTTGTCAGTTAAATTTGCCCTAGCCCCAGGAACCCATCAGGTTATCAAGCAGGAAATGGACCGCTTGACGCACCTACGTGAACTCAAGCAACCTTTGGAATACCCATCTTGTGGCTCGGTCTTTAAGCGTCCAGTCGGGCATTTTGCAGGTCAATTAATTTCAGAAGCTGGCTTGAAAGGCTATCGTATCGGTGGCGTAGAAGTGTCTGAAAAGCACGCGGGATTTATGATCAATGTTGCTGACGGAACGGCCAAAGACTACGAAGACTTGATTGAGTCTGTTATCGAAAAAGTCAAGGAACACTCTGGCGTTACTCTTGAGAGAGAGGTCCGTATTTTAGGTGAAAGCAAGTAGGAAGCTGTATTTGAAAAGCTGCTGCTATGTCATGGAAAGGGAGTGAAAGCCTATCGTTAGTGCAGAAGAATGTAGGCAGTTCAATCTCCTACACGAGGTAGTAGCGGCCTGACAGAGCCCTGATCTGTTAATCTATGAAAAAGAAGGAATAAATGACAATTGAAAAAACCAATTATTGAATTCAAAAACGTCTCAAAAGTTTTTGAAGACAGCAACACCAAGGTTCTCAAAGATATCAACTTTGAGTTGGAAGAAGGGAAATTCTACACCCTTCTAGGCGCATCTGGTTCAGGAAAATCAACTATCCTAAACATTATTGCAGGTTTACTGGATGCGACGACAGGAGATATTTTGCTGGACGGTGTTCGTATCAACGACATTCCAACCAACAAGCGAGACGTCCATACTGTCTTCCAATCCTATGCCTTGTTTCCACATATGAATGTGTTTGAAAATGTTGCCTTTCCACTTCGCTTGCGTAAAATTGACAAGAAAGAAATTGAGCAGCGTGTAGCAGAAGTTCTCAAGATGGTTCAGTTGGAAGGTTATGAGAAGCGTTCCATCCGAAAACTCTCTGGAGGACAACGCCAGCGTGTGGCTATTGCCCGTGCTATCATCAACCAACCCCGTGTGGTTTTGTTGGACGAGCCTCTGTCAGCTCTGGACTTGAAATTGCGGACAGACATGCAGTACGAGCTCCGTGAATTGCAACAACGATTGGGCATTACCTTTGTCTTTGTCACTCACGATCAGGAAGAAGCCCTGGCCATGAGTGACTGGATTTTTGTTATGAATGATGGCGAGATTGTCCAGTCTGGAACACCTGTGGACATCTACGATGAGCCGATCAACCACTTTGTTGCTACCTTTATCGGGGAGTCAAATATCTTGCCAGGAACCATGATTGAGGACTACTTGGTTGAGTTTAACGGCAAACGCTTCGAAGCGGTCGATGGTGGGATGAAACCAAATGAGCCTGTTGAGGTTGTTATTCGTCCAGAGGACTTGCGGATTACCCTTCCTGAAGAAGGCAAGCTCCAAGTTAAGGTCGATACCCAGCTCTTCCGTGGGGTGCACTATGAAATTATCGCCTATGATGAGCTTGGAAATGAATGGATGATCCACTCGACTCGCAAGGCCATTGTGGGTGAGGAAATCGGTCTGGACTTTGAACCAGAAGACATCCACATCATGCGTCTCAATGAAACCGAGGAAGAGTTCGATGCTCGTATCGAGGAGTACGTAGAAATCGAAGAGCAAGAAGCAGGTCTGATCAATGCAATCGAGGAGGAAAGAGATGAAGAAAACAAGCTCTAAACTCTTTGTAGTGCCCTATATGCTCTGGATCGCCCTCTTTGTGTTGGCACCCTTGGTCTTGATTTTCGGACAATCTTTTTTCAACATTGAAGGCCAGTTTAGTTTAGAAAACTATAGATCTTACTTTGCGTCACAAAACTTGACTTATCTCAAAATGAGTTTCAACTCAGTGCTTTATGCAGGAATTGTAACCCTAGTGACACTGCTTATCAGCTATCCAACAGCCCTCTTTTTGACCCGTCTCAAGCACCGTCAACTCTGGCTCATGCTGATTATCCTGCCAACCTGGATCAATTTGCTCCTTAAAGCCTATGCCTTTATCGGAATTTTTGGTCAGAATGGCTCTATTAACCAATTCTTGGAATTTATCGGAATCGGCTCACAACAGTTGCTCTTTACCGATTTCTCCTTTATCTTTGTCGCAAGCTACATCGAGCTTCCCTTTATGATATTGCCGATTTTCAATGTCTTGGATGATATGGACAACAATCTCATCAATGCCAGCTATGACCTAGGTGCGACCAAGTGGGAGACCTTCCGTCATGTCATCTTCCCTCTATCGATGAATGGGGTGAGAAGTGGGGTCCAATCGGTCTTTATCCCCAGCTTGAGTCTCTTCATGCTGACCCGTTTGATTGGTGGGAACCGCGTTATCACACTAGGTACAGCCATTGAGCAGAATTTTCTAACCAATGACAACTACGGTATGGGTTCAACCATCGGTGTAATTCTCATCTTGACCATGTTCATCACCATGTGGGTGACCAAGGAAAGGAGAGAACGATGAAAAAATTTGCCAACCTTTATCTGGGACTGGTCTTTCTGGTCCTCTACCTGCCTATCTTTTACTTGATTGGCTATGCCTTTAATGCTGGTGATGATATGAATAGCTTTACAGGTTTTAGCTGGACTCACTTTGAAACCATGTTTGGAGATGGGAGACTCATGCTGATTTTGGCTCAGACATTTTTCTTGGCCTTCCTATCAGCCTTGATAGCGACCATTATCGGGACTTTTGGTGCCATTTACATCTACCAGTCTCGTAAGAAATACCAAGAAGCCTTTCTATCACTCAATAATATCCTCATGGTTGCGCCTGACGTTATGATTGGTGCTAGCTTCTTGATTCTCTTTACCCAACTCAAGTTTTCACTTGGCTTTTTGACCGTTCTATCTAGTCACGTGGCCTTCTCCATTCCTATCGTGGTCTTGATGGTCTTGCCTCGACTCAAGGAAATGAATGGCGACATGATTCATGCGGCCTATGACTTGGGAGCTAGTCAATTTCAGATGTTCAAGGAAATCATGCTTCCTTACCTGACTCCGTCTATCATTGCAGGTTACTTCATGGCCTTCACCTATTCGCTAGATGACTTTGCCGTGACCTTCTTTGTGACGGGAAATGGCTTTTCAACCCTGTCAGTCGAGATTTACTCTCGTGCTCGAAAGGGGATTTCACTAGAAATCAATGCCCTGTCTGCCCTTGTCTTTCTCTTTAGTATTATCCTAGTTGTTGGATATTACTTTATCTCACGTGAGAAGGAGGAGCAAGCATGAAAAAACTCTATTCATTTTTAGCAGGAATTGTAGCGATTATCCTGGTCTTGTGGGGAATTGCGACGCATCTAGACAGTAAAATCAATAGCCGAGATAGTCAAAAACTGGTTATCTATAACTGGGGAGACTATATCGATCCAGAACTCTTGGAGCAATTCACAGAAGAAACAGGAATCCAAGTTCAGTACGAGACTTTTGACTCCAACGAAGCCATGTATACCAAGATCAAGCAGGGTGGAACGACCTACGATATTGCCATTCCTAGTGAATACATGATTAACAAGATGAAGGACGAAGACCTCCTGGTACCGCTTGATTATTCAAAACTTGAAGGTCTTGAAAATATCGGACCGGAGTTCCTCAACCAGTCCTTTGACCCAGGCAATAAATTCTCCATCCCTTACTTCTGGGGAACACTGGGAATTGTCTACAATGAAACTATGGTAGATGAAGCGCCTGAGCATTGGGACGACCTCTGGATGCCAGAGTATAAGAACTCTATCATGCTCTTTGATGGGGCGCGTGAAGTGCTGGGTCTAGGGCTCAATTCCCTCGGCTACAGCCTCAACTCCAAGGATCCCCAGCAGTTGGAAGAGACGGTGGATAAGCTCTATAAACTGACTCCAAATATCAAGGCTATTGTGGCCGACGAGATGAAGGGCTACATGATTCAGAACAACGCTGCAATCGGCGTGACCTTCTCTGGTGAAGCCAGCCAAATGCTAGAAAAAAATGAAAATCTACGCTATGTAGTACCGACTGAGGCCAGCAACCTTTGGTTTGATAATATGGTCATTCCCAAAACCGTCAAAAACCAAGATGCAGCCTATGCCTTTATCAATTTTATGTTGAAACCCGAAAATGCTCTCAAAAATGCGGAGTATGTCGGCTATTCAACACCAAACCTACCAGCTAAGGAATTACTCCCAGAGGAGAAAAAAGAAGATAAAGCCTTCTATCCAGATGCTGAAACTATGAAACACCTAGAAGTTTATGAGAAATTTGACCATAAATGGACAGGAAAATATAGCGACCTCTTCCTACAATTTAAAATGTATCGGAAGTAGGATGTATGAAAACGGATCAGTCACGCTGGTTCGTTTTTTTAACTCTTTTTCTTTGCAATAACAATATTTTATGGTATAATGTAAGCGTAAACACAAACACAAGAAACTCTCTAAATATTCTATGCTTTTAAAAAAGATAGGAGGAATAAATCATGAAAAAGAATTTTATGATTTTCTTAACAGCAGTTGCTAGTTTATTGTTTTTAACAACATTTTCAACTACAAAGGCAGATGAAAATATTGACAATAACGGTAGTTATGAAACAAGAACATCTTTAGTAATGAAAGTTGGGGATTCTGCTACACAAGTATTTACAGATAATTCTGGGGAAGAAAATGTAATTACCGTTACAAAGGTTGCTGACAGACCTCGAACCAGTTTTAGATGGGCACAAGTTGGTAGTGAAAAAGCTAGTAACGGAACTTATCATATAAGTTACAGACGCGGGATATTTAACTGTGGCTTCTATATCACAATAGATACTCGTAACATTACCAGCGCATATGATTTATGGTATTTCCATCTAGTAGGCACAAACTCCGCAAATTTAGTGCATGAAAGTAATAGGAGAGCAACAGCATATTTCACATTTCAACTCAGTGTTCCTTGGATTAACGGCCCAAGTTGGGACGGAGCTCTTCGAGCAGAGCTCGACGCAGACTATCTAGTTACACTGGTGAAGTAAAATGGGAATGTTTGGTTTGATGACAGTCGCTCTTACTATAACTCTCTTTCTAATCATCATTTTTTTAATAGTAAAAAATATTAAGAAATAAATAACTTTAAAATATTTAGAGAGCAGATAAAAGACACCAAAACTAAATAATTTGGTGTCTTTTATTATGAAACATTCGAAAACTTGGAATAAAAGTTGGGATAAAAAGAGTGATAGCAGTAAGAAAAAATATATTCTGAAAAAGTAATCGAAGATGTAGGGAATGGGGTTTCTTAAATGGGAATGATTTCCAGTTGACGTAGACTTAAAAAAACGTTATAATAAGAAAGTTGAGAATTGATTTTCTCTTGTCTTAGTCCAGAGAAATGGCGGTGCTGCGAGCCATCTAAGCTAGAAAGTCATGCTACTCAATTTAACAATTGCATAAGAACAAGAGAATGACAAGTTCATTGAATGAAGGTGGTACCGCGGTTTTTCGCCCTTCGTGATATGAGCTTGTCTTTTGATTTTTTGGAGGTGTTGATGAAAACATTTCTTGTCAAACAAAAGTTTCGTCTTGGAGGCGAACGCTTCGCTATCAAGGATGACAGGGGAGAAATCGCCTATCAGGTGGAGGGATCATTTTTTAAGATTCCCAAAACCTTTACCATCTATGATGCATTTGGTAACCAAGTCAGTGAGATTAGTAAAGAGATTTGGACTCTACTTCCTCGTTTTGAGATTCAGCTTCGGGATGGCTCGAGTTTTGTCATTCGCAAGAAGTTGACCTTCTGGCGAGATAAGTATGAGTTTGATAATCTGGGGCTTCGTGTCGAGGGCAATATCTGGGATTTGGATTTCAAATTGTTGGATGATCGCGATCAGCTGATTGCAGAAATTAAGAAGGAACTCTTCCATCTGACCTCTACCTATAACGTAACAGTCCTTGAGGACGCTTATGCAGACCTAGTCATTTCCCTCTGTGTCGCGATTGACTATGTGGAAATGCTGGAAAGCCAATCACATTAAACAAGTAAATAAGGAGACAATATGAAACAACTATCTAGTGCACAAGTACGCCAAATGTGGCTTGATTTCTGGGCGACCAAAGGTCACTCAGTAGAACCATCAGTGAGCTTGGTTCCTGTAAATGACCCAACTCTTTTGTGGATTAACTCTGGGGTAGCAACCCTTAAGAAATACTTTGACGGGACCATCATTCCTGAAAATCCACGTATTACCAATGCTCAAAAGGCTATCCGTACCAACGACATTGAAAACGTAGGAAAGACTGCGCGTCACCATACCATGTTTGAAATGTTGGGTAACTTCTCAATCGGGGATTACTTCCGTGATGAAGCTATCACTTGGGCTTATGAGCTTTTGACAAGCCCTGAGTGGTTTGACTTCCCAGCTGAAAAACTTTACATGACCTACTATCCAGACGATAAGGATTCTTACAACCGCTGGATTGAAGTGGGAGTGGATCCAAGTCACTTGATTCCAATCGAAGATAACTTCTGGGAAATTGGTGCGGGACCCTCTGGACCAGATACAGAGATTTTCTTTGACCGTGGAGAGGCTTTTGACCCAGAAAATATCGGTCTTCGCCTGCTTGCAGAAGATATCGAAAATGACCGTTATATCGAAATCTGGAACATCGTATTGTCACAATTTAACGCAGACCCTGCTGTTCCTCGTAGCGAATACAAGGAATTGCCACACAAGAACATTGATACGGGCGCTGGTTTGGAGCGTTTGGTGGCGGTTATCCAAGGGGCTAAGACCAACTTTGAAACGGACCTATTCATGCCGATCATTCGTGAAGTGGAGAAATTGTCTGGTAAGGTCTATGACCAAGATGGCGATAACATGAGCTTTAAGGTTATCGCTGACCACATCCGTTCTTTGTCATTTGCCATCGGTGATGGTGCCCTTCCAGGAAATGAAGGTCGTGGTTATGTCCTTCGTCGTCTCCTTCGTCGTGCCTCTATGCATGGTCAAAAATTGGGCATCAACGAGCCTTTCCTTTATAAACTCGTTCCAACTGTTGGAAAAATCATGGAAAGCTACTACCCAGAAGTGCTTGAAAAACGTGACTTTATTGAAAAAATCGTTAAGAGCGAGGAAGAGTCATTTGCTCGTACCCTACACTCAGGTCAACACTTTGCCCAAAGCATTGTAGCTGACTTGAAAGAAAAAGGTCAATCGGTCATCGCTGGTTCAGATGTATTCAAACTCTATGATACTTATGGATTCCCAGTTGAATTGACTGAAGAAATTGCTGAAGAAGCTGGTATGACTGTGGACCGTGAAGGTTTTGAAGCAGCCATGAAAGAACAGCAAGAACGCGCGCGTGCGTCAGCTGTCAAGGGTGGCTCAATGGGTATGCAAAATGAAACTCTTCAAAACATCACTGTAGAAAGTGTCTTCAACTACAATGCTAGCCAATTGTCTTCTAAATTGGTAGCTATCGTGGCGGACAATGCAGAAGTAGAAGCTGTTTCAGAAGGAACTGCCTCTCTTATCTTTGCGGAAACGTCATTTTATGCTGAAATGGGTGGACAGGTAGCTGACCACGGACAAATCTTGGATGAGTCAGGTAAGGTTGTGGCTACTGTGACCAATGTTCAGAAAGCCCCAAATGGTCAAGCCCTTCATACAGTTGAAGTCCTTGCACCGCTTGCCTTGAACCAAGAATATACCTTGGCAATTGATAGCAATCGCCGTCACCGTGTCATGAAAAACCACACTGCGACTCACTTGCTTCACGCTGCCCTTCACAATATCCTTGGAAACCACGCGACACAAGCAGGATCTCTTAACGAAGTTGAATTCCTTCGCTTTGACTTTACCCACTTCCAAGCAGTGACTGCTGAAGAATTGCGCGCGATTGAACAGCAAGTCAACGAGAAAATCTGGGAAGCTCTTGAAGTGAAGACAGTTGAAACGGATATTGACACTGCCAAAGAAATGGGAGCTATGGCCCTCTTTGGTGAGAAATACGGTAAAGAAGTCCGTGTTGTTACTATCGGTGACTACTCTATCGAGCTTTGTGGTGGTACCCACGTTGGCAACACTTCTGAAATTGGCCTCTTCAAGATTGTCAAAGAAGAAGGGATTGGATCAGGAACTCGCCGTATCTTGGCAGTGACTGGTAAGGAAGCCTTTGAAGCCTACCGTGAACAAGAAGATGCTCTTAAAGCAGTCGCAGCAACTCTTAAAGCACCTCAACTTAAAGAAGTACCTCACAAGGTAGAAGGACTTCAAGAACAACTTCGTCAATTGCAAAAAGAAAATGCTGAATTGAAAGAAAAGGCCGCAGCTGCAGCCGCAGGCGACATCTTCAAGGATGTTAAGGAAGTCAACGGTCACCGTTACATTGCTAGTCAAGTGTCTGTATCTGATGCTGGTGCCCTTCGTACTTTTGCAGATAACTGGAAACAAAAAGACTACTCTGATCTTCTTGTCCTAGTTGCCGCTATTGGTGATAAAGTCAATGTCCTTGTAGCAAGCAAGACAAAAGACCTTCATGCAGGAAACCTTGTCAAAGAATTAGCACCAATCGTTGATGGACGTGGTGGTGGTAAACCAGACATGGCCATGGCAGGAGGAAGCAACCAAGCTAAAATCCAAGAATTGTTGGATGCAGTAGCAGGTAAATTGTAATTGAGTAAAGATCTATCCATTTGGGTAGGTCTTTTTGTGAATGCAAAAAAGCCAAATCCGATTGGACCTGGCTTGGTTATTATGAACTATTAGATGGTATTGACTGCCCAGACACTTACGGATCTAGCTGAGACTGGGAATTGTCCATAACCTTCCTCATCGATTGTAACATGACTTTGGTGGTTTCCAAGTAAGTCTATGAAAGTTTGGTTAGCCCATTCTTGGCCGACAAACATTGACTTGCTGTTTTCTTGGTTATTTGAGATAAGGACTGCGATTGGGGATTGATGTTCAGCACCTGAACGTACCCAACCGATACAGTTTGCGTCATCAAAGTAGTCTGTTTGCTCTCCATAGGCCAAATCTTTTCGGATGGCTAGGAGACGGTCAAGGACTTCTTTGAAATCTTGTTGAGCATATTGCCCTGAAATCCCATAGTAGTCGCCGTAAAAGACACATGGAAGGCCATTTTGGCGTAACAGAATGAGGGCATAGGCTGCTGGTTTGAACCATTCTTCAACGGTAGACTCAAGAGCCTGACCTCGTTGTGTATCGTGGTTGTCGACAAAAGTCACAGCCTTGTCAGGTTTGAGTTCAACCAAGCTATCTGTGAAAATGCTACGAAGATCGTAGTTGGAACCTGCTCGACTAGCATCAAAGAGATTCTGGTGGAGACGAACATCGACAAGATCGAATCGTTCTTCCGTTTTTTCAAGATAGTCTAGGTTGGCTTCCTTGTCTGGGTTCCAAAATTCACCAAAAACGTAGAAATCGTCACCGTATTTTTCCTTTATATCACGGATAAAATTGCGCATAAAGAAAGAATCAATGTGCTTAACGGCATCCAAGCGGAAACCAGCTACACCAGTCGTCTCCATGAACCAGTCAGCCCAGTCATAGATATTTTGGATGACTTCAGGATGTTTAAAGTCTAGATCAGCATACATGAGGTAGTCGTAGTTACCGTTTTCGTTATCGACCAATTCCTCGTTAGCCCAGCCCTTGTTATCCCCTTGAATCAGATAAATCCCAGACTTTCGGCGTTTGGCATCATAGTCTGTACCGGTGAAGTGGTACCAGTGCCAGTGGAAGTCATTATAGGTATCTTGGCGACCATCGAAGGTAAAGCTAGTCCAGCCGTTGATGATGAAGGGTTCTCCGAGTTCGACTGTACGGTCAACAGGATCCACCTCAATAACCTGAAAGGCTTCCCTGTGATTGGCAGCAGCCTTGTGGTTGAGAACTACATCAGCCATAGGTTGAATTCCCTGTGCTTTTAGAGCTTGAATAGCTTGAAGATAGTCTTCTTTAAAACCATACTTGGTGCGGACAGTTCCTTTTTGGTTAAACTCTCCTAAGTCGAATAAGTCATAGACCCCATAGCCGACATCTTTTTCATTGGTAGCCTTGAAAGCTGGTGGCATCCAGACATGGCTGATACCGAGATCAGCTAGGTGTGGAGCATCTTCAGCCAGACGCGTCCAGTGCTGACCGTCGTGGGGCAGATACCATTCAAAGTATTGCATGAGTGTTTGATTTTGCATGATGTTTCCTCTTACTTGTCAATCTTGTTCTTTATTCTATCATAAAGTATCTCTTGGCGCAAACGTTTGCGTAAGAATAGAAGGAAACTATTGTATCTACTTAAAATAAAGTGTTGATTTTTTTGTATCAAAGTGCTAGTATAATAGTATGTGATATAGATAAAGATAGGAGTCATCCCATGATTGAATTTCAAAATGTTAGTAAGTTGTATGGTGATAAAGAGGCTTTGAGCAATCTCAATTTGCAGATTGAAAATGGGGAGATTATGGGCTTGATTGGCCATAATGGTGCTGGGAAATCGACCACCATAAAATCCCTAGTCAGTATCATTTCGCCCAGCAGTGGTCGTATTTTGGTAGATGGTCAGGAGTTATCGGAAAATCGCTTGGCTATTAAACGAAAGATTGGCTACGTAGCAGACTCGCCTGACTTATTTTTACGTTTAACGGCCAATGAATTTTGGGAATTGATTGCTTCATCCTATGGTCTGACTAGCTCTGACTTGGAGGCTAATCTAGCTAGGCTATTGAACGTTTTTGATTTTGCTGAAAATCGCTATCAGGTTATTGAAACCCTTTCTCACGGAATGCGTCAGAAAGTCTTTGTCATCGGGGCACTTTTGTCTGATCCTGATATTTGGGTTTTGGACGAACCCTTGACTGGTTTGGATCCCCAGGCTGCCTTTGATTTGAAGCAAATGATGAAGGAACATGTACAAAAAGGCAAGACGGTCTTGTTTTCAACTCATGTCCTAGAGGTAGCTGAGCAAGTCTGTGATCGGATTGCCATTTTGAAAAAGGGACATTTGATTTATTGTGGTAGCGTAGAGGACTTGAGAAAAGACCATCCAGACCAGTCTTTAGAAAGTATCTATCTTAGCCTTGCTGGTAGAAAAGAGGAGGTTTCAGATGCGTCTCAAGGTCATTAAAAAATTAGTTGATATCAATATCCTCTATTCATCTCAAGAAGCTAATCTGGCTAACCTACGAAAGAAGCAAGCTAAAAATCCTGGAAAAAAAGTAAATGTTTCCGCTAGAGTCCTAAGTTCTTACATTTTTTCCAGTCTCTTGATGCTCATCATGTTTATAAATATAGCCATTCATTTTCCTTTTGAGGAAATACCAAGTTTTTTTAGTAGCATGGTTGCTATTTTACTGGTGCTTGCCTTTTCAACTTCTTTCACTGCATTTTACAATGTCTTTTATGAGAGTAAGGACTTGGCATCGTATAGGCCCTATGCCTTTAAAGAATCAGAGATTATAATTGCTAAAGGACTGTCTGTTCTCTTGCCAGCTCTAACTGGAATTGTACCAATCCTAGCTTATTTTCTAGTCCTCTATATTAGGCTAGCTCCTTCTCTATGGCTGGGTTTGCCTTTGATGCTACTGTCCTTGACCCTATTATTTGTCTCTGTTACTTTAGTGATGGTAGTGGCAGTACATTTCTTGGCTCAGACTAGGGTCTTCAGAAAGTATCAGTCTATTTTTTCGAATGTGATGATTGGGATAGGAGTTCTCATACCTTTAATATATGTCTTCTTTCTACAGTCGACTTCTGGACGTATTGTTGACAAAGTTAGAGACATTCCATTTCTCCTTTATCCTATTCATCTCTTTTACAAAATAGCAGTGGAGCCTTTTTCGACAGAAGCCATCCTGGGTCTGCTCGCTTGGATAGGACTAACTGTCTTCGTGCTTTACTTGAGCAAAAAGAAGGTTTTTCCTCGTTTTTATGACGTGATTCTGCTTAACAGTGAGGAGAAGGTCAAGAAAGAACGTCGCAGTAAGGAGAGAATTTCAACTACTAAAAAGGGATTTTTCCGTATGGTTTTACGCTACCACCTCACCCTCTTGGGACAGGGGACTGGCGTGATTACAGTGCTTTTTACAAGTGCTTTCCTTCCTTATCTCATGATGATCGGTCTGATTTCCAAAATCCGAGATTCTCAGATAGTTCCAGACATTCATCCTCCATACTGGTTACCCTTGTTTTTTGTAGGAGTGTTTATAGCAGTTGTCAATAACAATATCACCAGCCTACATTCAATTGCCTTGTCCTTGGAGAGAGAAAATGTTGATTTTCTTAAGAGTTTACCCTTTGATTTTGCTTGTTATGTGAAAGTGAAATTTTGGATTATATTTGCTGTCCAGTCCTTTTTACCAGTTCTGACTTTATTTGGACTTTCTCTATATCTAGGCTTGCCCATCCTTTCGATGATTTACCTCCTTGTGGCATGGATCCTTGCCAGTGTCATCCTTTCTTGCCACAATTACTTTAAGGACGTGAAAAATCTGTCAACCAATTGGAGTAGCATTACGGACCTGGTAAACCGTTCAAATCGTATAGTAGCAATAGTTTTGATTTTTATTTATAGTGCAATCTTAATGGCCCTTGTAATAGGGAGCTTATTCTTGGTTCGGTCTCTCGTCCCTGTCCTTGCCATCAGCTTGGGAGTAGGAGTTCTTATCCTCTTGCTTGCTCTTGCTATTTTTGGCTATCATTACTACCTGTCACGCATATTGGCAGAAATAGAAAAAAGATGAGCTAGTTGGTCGCTTGCTTGATAAATTCAATTCGACAAACGCTTTTATAGTTTGTTAGAATGTAGTTGTAAATGATTAAGATTGGTAATCAAAAATATATAGGGAGGAATGTTTTGAATAAGAAATATAACATAGTTCTATTTTTGTTGTTTATAGTTTATTTATTGGGATATTTTTCAATTTCAAAAACTTTCATTCCTATAATGTGTGTGATCCAAGTATTTTTGATAGAACATATATTTAAAGTTCGAAATAGAATGATGCAAATAGGTGAAATTTTAATTATTGTTGCTTCTATGATATTATTTATTGATAGTATATTGAGTTTGTAACAAAAGTCTTCTCTATAGAATCAAATTTTCCAGATACCTGCTGAGGCTGATTTATCTTCTCTCTATGCCTTCTCATCTTTATTCTACTATCTACGTCACTAAACTTGACAGACACATATTGCAGGTACAGCCTCTCCAGCTACAATCTCAAAGTTAATACTCTTCGAAAATCTCTTCAAACCACGTCAGCTTTGCCTTGCCGTAGATATGGTTACTGACTTCGTNNTGCTTTGAGCAGCCTGCAGATCGCTTCCTAGTTTGCTCTTTGATTTTTGTTGATAAAAAGAAATGCTCCTCCAAGACGGAAGAGCATTTTTTATTGTGATTTTGATTCGGTTTCAGCCGACTCTGGGTGGAGTTCTTGGTAACTTGGTGCCTTGAAAAGGTCAGTACTAGTTTTGCCTTGTCGTTGGCTAAAGAGGCTGGTTGACTGACTACCTTTTTCCTGTTCAATCTTTTGCAGAATTGGCAAGGAATTGAGGTAAGAAATACTTTCAGTATCAACTTTTCCAAGATGATCTGCTTGGTAGAAACGTATCAAATCACCAGTTTGAATCTGGTCGCTGATTTTTAGCTGTTGGCTGGCTGCCTGCCGAACGCTTTCTAGTTCAGTTTGAGCTTGTTCATCAAGATTGCTGATTTCAAGACCGCTCTCAGTATAGTAGGTTCGTCCGTCGTAGCTGGTGTATTTTGGTGTGACGAAGGAATTGGCAGTTCGAAAGGCAACGATTTCTTGATGATCTGGAGACAGAAGGTCTTGGCCGACTTGAAGGAAGGAATTGGACTCAATACCAAGGAGGTGTTCGAGAGTCGGTAAGATATCGATTTGTCCACCGTAGGTATTGATGATTTGTCCTTTTTCATAGCCAGGCATGACCACCATAAAAGGCACCCGTTGCAACATGGCATTGTCGTAATTCGACCAGTTATCAGAAGTCTTTCCAATCAAGGGTGCCAGCTCAGGATTGCGGGAGTTGGAAATACCATAATGGTCTCCGTAAATGACGATGATGGATTTTTCATAGAGGCCACTTTCTTTGAGATAGTCAAAGAAGGCTTTAATGGCACTGTCCAGATAGTTGGCTGTTTGGAAGTAGCCATTGATTGTTTCATCTTTGGTTTTAGCCAGTGGGAAACCAAGCTCATCGCCAGTCAGATTGCTAGCATAGGGATAGTGATTGGACACCGTGATATACTTGGCATAAAAAGGCTGCTGCAAATGCTCCAGATACTGAATAGAATCTTTCATCATGATTTTATCATTTAAACCATATTGGAAAGAATTGCTACTGTCTTGCTTGGTGAAGTAGGATGCATCAAAGAAGTATTGATAGCCCCATTGTTTGTAGGTCGTATTTCGGTTCCAGAAGGTCCCAATATTGCCGTGAAAGACAGCACTGGATTGGTAGCCATTTTTTGATAGGATAAAAGGCGCAGCTTGCTGGGTATTGGTACCTCCATAGTTGACCATAAAGGAACCTTGGTCAAGTCCAAACAAACCAGTCTCCAGCATGGTTTCTGCATCTGAGGTCTTACCAGCCTTGACTTGGTTAAAGATATTCGAAAAGGCTAGGGTTGATTGCGAATGGTAGAGGGAGTTGAGGAAGGGAGTGACTTCATGCTCAGTTCCATCTATGTTGAGTTTATAGTCCAGCAGGAACTGTTGGAAACTCTCCAAGTGGAGATAAATCACATTTTTCCCTTTGGCTAAGCCGAAATAGTCTGGATTAGGTTTAGCCGAATGTTCTTGAATATAATCTGTAATAGGTTGCAGGTCGGTCTCAGAGGCCTTGGCACGTTCCTTGTTGGCACTGTATGATTGGTTGGCACTATAGCCTAAAAAGGCGGGTAAACTAAGGGCGCGAACAACATAATAATTCGAAAATCCTCGCGATAGGAGATCGGGACGCTCAATTTCAGCCAAGAAAAGGTTAGCTGAAAAGAGCAGGGCAGAGAGAGCAGTGATGGCAACACTGGAGCGGAATTTGAAAGGTCTCCTATCCAGCTGGATGAATTTTTTATAGAAAAGGAAAGCCAGCAGTGGGAAATCCATAAAATAGATGAAATCCCAAAAGCGCAGTAACTCTAATTCTGCAGTACCAACAGACACCTTGCTGACCACCTTCATGGTATTAGCCGTGATAAAGTCACTAAATTCTCGATAGTAAAAGACGTTGGAATAAAGCCAAATGAATAACAGGCTATAAATAGCTATACTCAGACCATAAAAGATTTTGGTTGACCGAGCATAGAGGGCTAGAGCTAGCAGGAGTAATCCCAAGGGAAGGGGATTGAAAAAGGCGATAAAGGCAAGGTAATTTCCCTGCAACTTGCCCACTTGAATATCTAAATTAAAGTCAACGGCATAGGCTAATAAGGTTTTGAGCCAATAGAGGATTAAAAGGGTTAGGACAAAACCCAGTCTGGTACCCATGGCTTTTTGGATTTTGTTAAAATTAATTCTCACACATTTACTTCCTAAATTTTTATTAGTATTAGTATACCATTTTTTAAAAGAAGAGTAAAAAAGCAAGGGTAGTTTCTTTTTTGAGAATTGGCTAAAAGTTTGATATAATGGTAGTTATGAATAGAATAAGAGTTAGCAAAAGGGTTGAAAAGAAGCTTGCTAAGGGGCTAGTTTTACTAGAAGCCAGTGATCTTGAGAATGTCAATCTTAAGGATCAGGAAGTAGAAGTGCAGGGTCAAGAAGGAACCTTTCTTGGGACTGCCTACCTTTCTCAGCAAAACAAGGGCTTGGGCTGGTTTGTTAGTAAGGACAAGGTGGCCTTCAATCAAGCTTTCTTTGAAATGCTGTTTAGACAAGCCAAAGAAAAGAGAAGCGCCTACTATCAAGATGATTTGACAACTGCCTTTCGTCTCTTCAACCAAGAGGGAGATGGCTTTGGGGGTCTGACAGTGGACCTTTATGGCGACTATGCTGTCTTTTCTTGGTATAACTCTTATGTTTATCAGATTCGTCAGACCATCTCAGAAGCCTTTAGACAGGTTTTTCCTGAGGTTTTAGGGGCCTATGAGAAGATCCGCTTTAAGGGTTTGGACTATGAATCTACCCATGTTTATGGTCAAGAAGCACCTGACTTTTTCACTGTTTTGGAAAATGGTGTCTTGTATCAAGTCTTTATGAATGATGGCTTGATGACAGGGATTTTCCTAGACCAGCACGAGGTTCGTGGTAGCTTGGTGGATGGATTGGCTATGGGTAAATCCTTGCTCAATATGTTTTCTTATACAGCAGCTTTTTCAGTAGCTGCGGCCATGGGAGGAGCAAACCAGACAACTTCGGTTGATTTAGCCAAACGTTCACGAGAATTGTCTCAAGCGCATTTTCAGGCAAATGGAATCAGCACAGACGACCATCGTTTTGTGGTCATGGATGTCTTTGAATATTTCAAGTATGCCAAACGAAAAGGCTTGACCTACGATGTGATTGTCCTAGATCCGCCTAGCTTTGCTCGGAACAAAAAACAAACCTTCTCTGTGGCCAAGGATTATCACAAGTTGATTTCCCAGAGTCTTGAGATTTTAAATCCTGGAGGGATTATCATTGCCAGTACCAATGCTGCCAATGTTTCCCGTCAGAAATTTACAGAACAAATTGATAAAGGCTTTGCAGGAAGAAGTTACCAGATTTTAAATAAATACGGTCTTCCAGCAGACTTCGCCTATAATAAAAAAGATGAAAGTAGTAATTACCTCAAGGTGATTAGTATGAAGGTTAGTAAATGAAATTAATCGTTTCAGTAATGCCAAGAAGTTTAGAGGAGGCCCAGGCTCTGGATGCCACGAGGTACCTGGATGCCGACATCATTGAATGGCGTGCCGACTATCTGCCTAAAGAAGCGATTTTGCAGGTGGCTCCAGCTATTTTTGAAAAATTCGCAGGTCGTGAGTTGGTTTTCACGCTACGAACTCGCTCTGAAGGGGGAGAAATTGACCTTTCTTCAGAAGAATATATCCATTTAATCAAGGAAGTGGTGCAACTCTATCAACCAGACTATATTGATTTTGAGTACTATAGCTACAAGGATGTTTTTGAGGAAATGCTGGACTTCCCAAATCTCGTTTTGAGTTACCACAATTTCCAAGAAACACCTGAAAATATGATGGAAATCTTGTCAGAGTTGACGAGCCTAAATCCAAAACTTGTCAAGGTTGCGGTGATGGCTCATACGGAGCAGGATGTGCTAGACTTGATGAACTATACACGGGGCTTTAAAACTCTCAATCCTGAGCAGGAATATGTAACTATTTCTATGGGTAAGGTGGGCAAGGTTTCTCGTATCACTGCGGATGTGACTGGTTCGAGTTGGTCTTTTGCCAGTCTGGATGAGGCTAGTGCCCCTGGTCAGATTTCTCTAGCTAGCATGAAAAAAATCAGGGAGATTTTGGATGAAGCTTGATGGCTATACACGTTTAGCTGCAGTTGTTGCCAATCCTATTAAACATTCTATTTCTCCCTTCATCCACAATAGGGCCTTTGAGGCGACAGCTACCAATGGTGTTTATGTTGCTTGGGAGATTGAAGCGGGTGATTTGGCAGAAACAGTAGCCAATATTTGTCGCTACCAGATGTTTGGCATCAATCTGTCCATGCCCTATAAGGAGCAGGTGATTCCTTATTTGGACGGGCTGAGCGATGAGGTGCGCTTGATTGGTGCGGTCAATACGGTTGTCAATGAGAATGGGAATTTGATTGGATATAATACAGATGGCAAGGGATTCTTTAAGAGTTTGCCTTCTTTTACAATTACAGGTAAGAAGATGACCCTGCTGGGTGCAGGTGGTGCGGCCAAGTCCATTATAGCGCAAGCCATTTTGGATGGTGTCAGTCAGATTTCGGTCTTTGTTCGTTCCGTTTCTATGGAAAAAACAAGACCTCACCTAGACAAGTTACAGGAGCAGACAGGCTTTAAAGTGGACTTGTATGCTTTAGAAGATGTTTCGGAACTGCAAGCAAGGATTGCCGATTCGGGCTTACTGGTCAATGCGACTAGTGTGGGCATGGATGGTCAATCATCCCCAGTTCCAGAAAACATCAATCTGACAGAGACTCTCTTGGTCGCAGATATCATTTACCAACCCTTTGAAACGCCATTTTTGAAATGGGCTAGAAGTCAGGGCAATCCAGCAGTCAATGGTCTGGGAATGTTGCTCTATCAAGCTGCAGAAGCTTTTCAACTGTGGACAGGCAAGGAAATGCCGACAGAAGAGATTTGGCAGTCTTTAACAGAAAAATACCAATAAAGAAAGGGAGACTCTCCTATGAAAATCAGAATCGATATTCCTCATCATCCTTATGATATTCAGATTGAAAAAGGTTGTCTGGCTCAGGCTGGTCAATGGTTGCGAGAACTATGGCAACCACAAAAAGTGCTCATCGTAACAGACAACCATGTAGCTTCTCTTTATGCTGAGAAGGTCAAACTCAGCCTAGAAGATGCTGGTTTTCAGGTAGCTGTTTTTGACTTTTTAGAAGGGGAAGAAAGAAAGAATTTAACTACTGTTCAGAAAGTATATGAATTTCTAGTTAAGCAGGGGTTGACTCGTAGCGATGGAATCGTGGCTCTCGGCGGTGGTGTCGTTGGGGACCTGGCTGGTTTTGTAGCCTCTACCTATATGCGGGGTATTCACTTTGTTCAGATTCCGACCAGTTTAACTGCCCAGGTGGATTCGTCTATCGGTGGAAAGACAGGCGTTAACACTCCATTTGCTAAGAATATGGTGGGTACCTTTGCCCAACCAGATGGGGTTCTGATTGACCCGCTTGTCCTTGAAACGCTTGGAAAAAGAGAGTTGATTGAAGGGATGGGGGAGGTCATCAAGTATGGCTTGATTGAGGATCCAGAACTGTGGGCTCTTTTGACGGAGCTGGATGGTTCTGTTGAGAGCATTCTGGAACATGCAGAGACCTTGATTGAACATTCTTGTCAGGTCAAGCGCAAGATGGTAGTTGAGGATGAGTTGGACAATGGTGTTCGCCTTTACCTCAATTTTGGCCACACCATTGGTCATGCCATTGAAGCGACGGCTGGGTATGGGAAAGTCATGCATGGTGAAGCTGTTGCCATGGGAATGGTGCAGATTTCCAAGGTGGCTGAGGAAAAAGGCCTTATGCCAGAAGGAATAACTCAGTCCATTACAGCTATGTGTCAGAAATTTGGCTTGCCTGTTGACTATGAAAACTGGGATGTTGACAAGCTTTATCAGGCTTTGACTCATGACAAGAAAGCGCGTGGCAACATCTTGAAATTGGTCTTGGTGCCAGAGCTTGGTTCAGCGACCATTCACCCAGTTTCTCTGGAAGAGATGAAAGACTACTTGGTAAAATAAGGAGAGTGTATGAGATATTTAACTGCAGGAGAATCACACGGCCCCCGTCTGATAGCTATCATTGAGGGAATTCCAGCTGGGCTTCCTTTGACAGCTGAGGATATCAATGGCGACCTTAAACGCCGTCAGGGTGGCTACGGCCGCGGTGGTCGTATGAAAATTGAGAGCGACCAAGTTATCTTTACTTCGGGCGTTCGCCACGGGAAGACGACAGGGGCGCCTATTACCATGGATGTCGTCAATAAGGACCACCAGAAATGGCTGGACATCATGTCTGCAGAGGACATTGAAGACCGCCTTAAAAGCAAACGAAAAATCACCCATCCTCGTCCAGGTCACGCCGACTTGGTTGGGGGCATCAAGTACCGTTTTGATGATTTAAGAAATTCTTTGGAGCGTTCATCAGCTCGTGAAACCACCATGCGGGTAGCAGTGGGGGCAGTGGCCAAACGCCTCTTGGCTGAGCTGGGTATGGAGATTGCTAATCATGTCGTGGTTTTTGGTGGCAAGGAAATCGATGTTCCTGAGAATCTCACAGTTGCTGAGATTAAGAAACGAGCTGCCCAGTCTGACGTTTCTATTGTCAACCAAGAACGGGAACAGGAAATCAAGGATTACATTGACCAAATCAAGCGTGACGGTGATACCATCGGTGGGGTTGTGGAGACAGTCGTTGGAGGTGTTCCAGTTGGTCTTGGTTCCTATGTCCAATGGGACAGAAAATTGGATGCAAGATTGGCCCAAGCAATTGTTTCTATCAATGCTTTTAAAGGGGTGGAATTTGGTCTTGGATTTGAAGCTGGTTATCGTAAAGGCAGCCAAGTCATGGATGAAATTCTCTGGTCTAAAGAAGACGGTTATACCCGCCGTACCAATAATCTAGGTGGCTTTGAAGGTGGTATGACTAATGGGCAACCCATCGTTGTTCGCGGCGTGATGAAGCCCATCCCTACTCTCTACAAACCACTTATGAGTGTGGATATCGAAACCCATGAACCCTACAAGGCAACAGTCGAAAGAAGTGATCCGACCGCTCTTCCAGCAGCAGGAGTGGTTATGGAAGCCGTTGTGGCAACGGTTCTGGCACAAGAAATCCTTGAAAAATTCTCATCAGACAATCTAGAGGAATTAAAAGAAGCGGTAGCCCAACACCGAGATTATACAAAGAACTATTAAGGAGTTCCTATGGCAAAAACAATCTATATCGCAGGTCTTGGTTTGATTGGAGCCTCTATGGCACTTGGTATCAAACGCGATCATCCAGATTATGAAATTTTAGGGTATAATCGCAGTCAAGCTTCGAGAGATATTGCCTTGAAAGAAGGCATGATTGACCGAGCAACGGATGATTTTGCCAGTTTTGCTCCTCTGGCTGATGTCATCATTTTGACCTTGCCAATCAAGCAGACCATTGCTTTTATACAGGAGTTGGCAGGTTTGAACTTGAAAGAAGGGGTCATTATTTCAGATGCTGGTTCGACCAAGTCAGCCATTGTGGATGCGGCGGAGCAGTATTTGGCTGGCAAGTCTGTTCGCTTTGTCGGGGCCCATCCCATGGCTGGTAGTCACAAGACAGGGGCAGCTTCTGCGGATGTCAATCTTTTTGAAAACGCCTATTATATCTTCACACCTTCGAGGCTGACAAGTCAGGACACGCTTAAGGAAATGAAGGATCTGCTTTCAGGTCTTCATGCTCGTTTTATCGAGATTGATGCCCAGGAGCATGATTGTGTGACTTCTCAGATTAGCCATTTCCCTCATATTCTGGCTTCTAGTCTCATGGAGCAGACTGCGGTCTATGCTCAAGAACATGAGATGGTAAGGCGCTTTGCGGCCGGTGGTTTTCGAGATATGACCCGAATTGCGGAAAGCGAGCCGGGTATGTGGACCTCTATTCTCTTGTCCAATCGTGAGACTATTCTAGACCGAATTGAGGATTTTAAGGAACGTTTGGAAGCGATTGGTCAGGCCATTAGTAAGGGGGATGAAGAGCAAATTTGGAATTTTTTTAACCAAGCGCGTGAACAACGCCAGACCATGGAAATCCATAAGCGTGGTGGTGTGGATAGCTCTTACGACCTCTATGTTGACGTTCCTGATGAAGAAGATGTCATCCTGCGGATTTTGGAACTGCTACGTGGAACTTCCTTGGTTAACATCCACATCAACGAGGAAAATCGTGAAGATATTCACGGAATCCTACAAATTTCATTTAAAAATGCTCAAGACTTGGAAAGAGCCGAGCATCTCATAACAGAAAATACCGACCACACAGTCGTCATCAAATAAGGAGAAAAATATGCCTAAAATAGAGCTTAAATTCATATTTGGTGTTATCTTTATTTCTTTTATCTTACTTAGAGCTTACGCTGTTAAAAAAGATGTGAAAACTACTTCAGAAGCCAGTGTTGAGACAAAAAATGAACCATCCAACAAGGAAATAAGTTAAGAGAAAACCAATTCAAAGTATGTAGACGATAGAATTATTAATGAGTTTATCAATAGCTATAATCAAAATTCTAATAGCCCATTAGAAAATATCAAAAAAGGAAATATAAAAATAAAATATAAAAGTAAATATTTCGCATCAAGCTACGGATACTACTTAGAGCTTTTACATGCAAATGATACTGATAAAATCAATGTAACAATAAATCAGACAAATGAAAATAGTGAATCTGGTGTTGCAGGAATGAAAGAAGTATTTCATGATATTGTTAAATCGATTGAATCATCCTTATCTGATGATGAGATAGAGAACTATTTTGATAATCTTATGTCAAATGAAATAAAAACAGGTTCTAATTTAGGAACTTTGAAGATAGAGTATATACCAGATAAGGAATTAAGCAATGGACATTCAAGAGGTCATATAAAAGTGATTGCACAATAATAAAGACCACAGAGTGACTAGTAATTTAAAAAGAAATGAATAAGGAGAAAATCATGTCAAATATTTACGATAGTGCAAACGAACTCAGTCGCGGTCTACGCGAATTACCAGAATACAAGGCTGTTAAAGCAGCTAAAGATGCGATTGCAGCAGATGCTGAGGCAAGTAAAATCTTTACAGAATATGTTGCCTTCCAAGAAGAAATTCAAAGACTAGCCCAGACAGGGCAAATGCCAGACGCATCCTTCCAAGCGAAAATGGAAGGCTTTGGTAAACAGATTCAAGGGAACAGCCTCTTGTCAGAATTCTTTACCAAGCAACAACAATTGGCCATTTACCTTTCTGACATTGAAAAAATTGTTTTCGAACCAGTTTCAGAATTGCTAAAATAAGAAAAGAACTATCCTAAAGTCAGAATTTTTAAGGAATTTCTGGCTTTTTATGATAAAATAGGTAAAAGTATTGCAAGTATGAGGTCCAGTATGAAACTAAAAACAAACATTCGCCACTTACATGGCAGTATCCGCGTTCCAGGTGACAAGTCTATCAGCCACCGTTCCATTATCTTTGGAAGTTTGGCTGAGGGTGAGACCAAGGTTTATGATATTCTGCGAGGTGAAGACGTTCTTTCGACCATGCAGGTTTTTCGTGACCTTGGTGTTGAAATTGAGGACAAAGATGGGGTTATTACCATTCAAGGTGTGGGTATGGAAGGCTTAAAAGCTCCGCAAAATGCCCTTGATATGGGAAATTCTGGTACCTCGATTCGCCTGATTTCAGGTGTCCTTGCAGGTGCAGATTTTGAAGTAGAAATGTTTGGAGACGACAGTCTTTCCAAACGTCCTATGGATCGTGTGACGATTCCTCTGAAAAAAATGGGCGTTAGCATTTCGGGACAAACTGAGCGAGACCTGCCTCCTCTTCACTTAAAAGGGACGAAAACCCTAAGACCTATTCAGTATGAGTTGCCAATTGCCTCTGCCCAAGTCAAGTCAGCCTTGATCTTTGCGGCCTTGCAGGCTCAGGGGGAGTCAGTGATTATCGAAAAAGAGTGCACCCGTAATCATACTGAAGATATGTTGCAACAATTTGGTGGCCATTTAAGTGTGGAGGGCAAGAAAATCACAGTCCAAGGGCCACAAAAATTGACAGGACAGAAGGTGGTCGTACCAGGAGATATTTCCAGTGCAGCCTTTTGGTTAGTCGCAGGTTTGATTGTTCCAAACTCTCGTCTAGTGCTGCAGAATGTGGGTATCAACGAAACGCGCACCGGTATTATTGATGTCATTCGCGCCATGGGTGGAAAATTGGAAATGACTGAAATTGACCCAGTCGCTAAATCTGCTACCTTGACTGTTGAGTCTTCAGACTTGAAAGGAACAGAGATTGGCGGTGCCTTGATTCCACGTTTGATTGATGAATTGCCCATTATCGCTCTACTTGCGACCCAAGCCCAAGGTGTAACAGTTATCAAGGATGCTGAGGAACTTAAGGTCAAGGAAACAGACCGCATTCAGGTGGTGGCAGACGCCCTGAATAGTATGGGAGCAGATATCACACCTACAGCAGATGGAATGATTATCAAAGGAAAATCCGCTCTTTACGGTGCTAGAGTCAATACGTTTGGAGACCACCGAATTGGCATGATGACAGCCATCGCAGCTCTCTTGGTTGCAGATGGAGAAGTGGAACTTGATCGGGCAGAAGCCATCAATACCAGCTATCCTAGCTTCTTTGATGATTTGGAGAACTTGACTCATGGCTAAGGTGTTACTAGGCTTTATGGGTGCTGGCAAATCGACTATTGCAAGAGGTTTAGACCCAGACTACCTTGATATGGATGCTCTGATAGAGAAGCGTTTAGGTATGTCCATTGCGGAATTTTTCGCGGAAAAGGGCGAAGCGGCCTTTCGTCAGGTAGAGTCAGAAGTCCTAGCTAATTTACTACAAACAGACCAAGTCGTGTCAACTGGAGGAGGAGTGGTTATTTCTCAGAGAAATCGTGACTTACTCAAGACTAATACAGATAACATCTACCTGAAAGCAGATTTTGAAACCCTCTACCAACGTATCGCAGCTGATAAGGATAATCAGCGCCCGCTTTTTCTAAATAATAGCAAGGAAGAACTTGCAGCTATTTTCCAAGAAAGACAGGTTTGGTATGAGGAAGTGGCTAGTCGGATTTTGGATGTGACCAAGCTAAGTCCGGAGGAAATTATAGAGGAACTAAGATGAAAATTGCTTATCTAGGTCCCAAGGGATCATTTTCACACCATGTTGTGCAGACAGCTTTTCCTAATGAGGAATTGCAGGCTTTTGCCAACATTACAGATGTCATCAAGGCTTATGAGCAAGGATTAGTGGACTATTCTGTGGTGCCAGTTGAAAACTCTATTGAGGGTAGTGTTCATGAAACCTTGGACTATCTTTTTCATCAGGCTCACATCCAAGCAGTAGCAGAAATCGTTCAGCCTATTCATCAGCAGTTGATGGTGGTTCCAGGCCATACTAAGATTGAAAAGATTTTTTCACATCCACAGGCCTTGGCTCAAGGAAAGAAATTCATCGATGAACAATATCCAGAGGCTCAAATCGAGGTAACAGCTAGTACAGCTTATGCGGCCCGTTTTATTTCCGAACATCCAGACCAGCCCTTTGCAGCAGTTGCACCTAGAAGTTCTGCTGAAGAATATGGATTGGAACTGATTGCCGAGGATATTCAGGAAATGGAAGCCAATTTCACACGTTTCTGGGTTCTAGGAGCTGAAAAGCCTTCTATTCCCTTGCAAGCACAAACTGAAAAGATGAGTTTGGCCTTGACATTACCTGACAACCTTCCAGGTGCACTTTATAAGGCCCTGTCGACCTTTGCTTGGCGAGGAATTGACTTGACAAAAATTGAAAGTCGTCCACTCAAGACAGCACTGGGTGAATACTTTTTCATTATCGATGTGGATTATACCGATAAGGACTTGGTCCACTTTGCCCAAAAAGAATTAGAAGCGATTGGAATCCAGTATAAAATTCTGGGTGCCTATCCTATTTATCCAATATCAGACCATGGAAAGGAGAGAAGATGAGTAAAGAAAATCCCTTAAGTCATCATGAGCAGTTGCGTTATGATTATTTGCTAAAAAATATTCATTATCTCAATGAGAGAGAAAAAAATGAGTTTGCCTATTTGCAAGAAAAGCTAACTCTTGCTAGGGGAAATAGTAGCTCTAGCTTGGAACAAGAAAGAGAAGAGCAGGTTGACTTACCAAGCTATGCGAACCGGAGTCGCTCACAATCCAAATCACAAGCACTCTCTTTCCCTCCAAAAAAGAAAAGACGGAAGCTCCGTCTTAAACGAATTTTTATGGTGATTTTTTCACTTTTGGTCTGTGTGGCTTTGGCCATGGTATTCATGTTTTTGCGTGGTTACCAAGATGCTAGCGCAAAGAAAACTGCTGATGCTAAGGCAGCACAGGTTCAAGTCTTTAATGGTCAGGACACTAGAGATGGAGTTAATATTTTGATCATGGGGACAGACGGTCGAATCGGTCAAAATAGTGTTGAGACACGAACTGACTCTATTATGGTATTAAATGTCGGGGGCTCAGATAAGAAAATGAAGCTAGTCAGTTTCATGCGTGATAATTTGGTCTATATAGATGGTTATAGTCAAGTGATTAATGGTAGAAAACAGACAGATAACAAGTTAAACGTAGCCTACGAGTTAGGAGAACAAGAGGGGCAAAAAGGGGCAGAAATGGTTCGCCAAGTCTTGAAAGATAATTTTGACTTGGACATTAAGTACTACGCCTTGGTTGATTTCCAGGCCTTTGCCACAGCGATTGACACGCTTTTCCCTGATGGGGTGACGATTGATGCTCAATTTTCAACATTGAATGGGCGTCCCCTAACAGAAGCTACAGTCGGAGATGATTTATATGCTACCGAGACTGAGTCTCCAACCCAAACCATTAAAGTCGGAAAACAGCAGATGAATGGCTCGACCCTGCTCAATTATGCTCGTTTCCGTGATGATGATGAGGCGGATTACGGCCGTACAAAAAGACAGCAACAAGTTTTAACAGCAATTTTAGAGCAAATTAAAGATCCCACTAAACTTTTCACTGGTTCTGAAGCTCTTGGAAAGGTTTTTGCTATGACCTCAACCAACGTACCCTATACTTTCCTCCTAACAAACGGTTTATCTGTTTTGGATGGAGCAAAAAATGGTATTGAAAAATTGACGATTCCAGAACTGGGTGACTGGGTAGATGCCTATGATGTTTATGGAGGCTTGGGCTTGCTGGTTGATCAAAACAAATATCAAACCAAGCTCGCTCAAATGGGCTTGAGATAAGATAATACTCAATGAAAATTAAAGTGCAAACTAGGAAGCTAGCCGCAGGCTGCTAAAAACACAGTTTTGAGGTTGTAGATAAGACTGACGAAGTCAGTTACCTATACCTACGGCAAGGTGAAGCTGACGTGGTTTGAAGAGATTTTCGAAGAGTATAAGACAGAAAAATCAAAGTTTGATAGCTATTTGGATAGCAGTCAGGCTTTGATTTTTTACAGTCTGCAATAGATTTTCACCCCTTGTTTGTGGTATAATGAAACGATACGATAGAAAGAATAATGAACAATATGACTGATTTAAAAGCAATTCAGGCTCGTAGTCTGGAGATGGCTGAATATTTTGTGGCCTTTTGTAAAGAACATGATTTGCTCTGTTATCTCTGTGGCGGAGGCGCTATTGGTACCCTTCGAAACAAGGGATTTATTCCTTGGGACGACGACCTAGACTTTTTTATGCCTCGTAAAGATTATGAGAAATTAGCAGAATTATGGCCTCGTTATGCAGATGAACGTTATTTCTTGTCAAAGAGTTACAAGGATTTTGTTGATCGTAATCTTTTTATTACCATTCGTGACAAGGAAACCACCTGTATCAAGCCTTATCAGCAGGATTTGGATTTGCCACATGGTCTGGCCTTGGATGTTTTGCCTTTGGATTATTATCCGAAAGATCCAGCTGAGCGGAAAAAACAGGTTCGTTGGGCCTTGATTTATTCACTCTTTTGTGCGCAAACTATTCCAGAAAAGCATGGTGCTCTCATGAAATGGGGAAGTCGCATTTTACTGGGTTTGACTCCAAAATCTCTCCGTTATCGCATCTGGAAAAAAGCTGAGAAAGAAATGACTAAGTATGATTTGGCTGAGAGCGATGGAATCACGGAACTATGCTCAGGTCCTGGCTACATGAGAAACAAGTACCTAATCGAATCTTTTGAAGATAATCTTTTCTTGCCATTTGAAGGAACAGAGATGCCTATTCCAGTTGGCTATGATGCTTATCTCAGCACTGCTTTTGGAGATTATATGACGCCTCCGCCAGCAGACAAGCAAGTACCGCATCATGATGCTGTCATCGCTGATATGGATAAGTCTTATACAGAATACAAGGGAGAATATGGTGGCTAAGAAAAAAATCTTATTTTTTATGTGGTCTTTTTCTCTCGGGGGTGGAGCAGAGAAGATTCTGTCGACAATTGTTTCAAATCTGGATCCAGAAAAGTATGATATTGATATTCTTGAAATGGAGCACTTTGACAAGGGATACGAATCTGTTCCCAAGCATGTAGGCATTTTAAAATCCCTTCAAGATTATCGCCAAGCTAGATGGTTACGAGCTTTTTTGTGGAGAATGAGAATTTATTTTCCAAGGCTGACTCGTCGCTTGCTTGTAAAAGATGACTATGATGTTGAAGTTTCTTTTACCATTATGAATCCACCACTGTTGTTTTCTAAAAGAAAAGAAGTCAAGAAAATCTCTTGGATTCATGGAAGTATCGAAGAACTTCTTAAGGATAGCTCTAAAAGAGAATCACATAGAAGCCAGTTGGATGCTGCGAATACCATTGTAGGAATTTCAAAAAAGACCAGCAATTCTATCAAGGAAGTCTATCCAGATTATGCTTCTAAATTACAGACAGTCTACAATGGATATGATTTTAAGACTATTTTAGAAAAATCTCAAGAGAAGATCGATATCGAGATTGCTCCTCAAAGTATCTGTACCATCGGACGGATTGAGGAAAATAAGGGTTCTGACCGTGTGGTGGAAGTGATACGGTTATTGCACCAAGAGGGGAAAAACTATCATCTCTATTTTATCGGGGCTGGTGATATGGAAGAGGAACTGAAAAAACGAGTTAAAGAGTATGAGCTTGAAGACTATGTGCATTTCCTTGGTTATCAAAAAAATCCATACCAGTATTTGTCTCAGATGAAGATCCTCTTGTCTATGTCTAAACAAGAAGGTTTTCCTGGTGTTTATGTGGAATCCTTGAGCCTTGGAATCCCTTTTGTCTCTACGGATGTCGGAGGGGCTGAGGAATTATCCCAAGAAGGACGATTTGGACAAATCATTGAGAGCAATCAAGAGGCAGCTAAGGCAATTACGAACTACATGACCTCTACCTCAAACTTCGATGTCAATGAGGCTAGCCAATTCATTCAACAATTTACAATTGCCAAACAAATCGAACAAGTAGAAAAACTATTAGAGGAGTAGCATGGAAACTGCATTAATTAGTGTCATTGTGCCAGTCTATAATGTGGCGCAGTACCTAGAAAAATCGATAGCTTCCATTCAGAAGCAGACTTATCAAAATCTGGAAATCATTCTTGTTGATGATGGAGCAACGGATGAAAGTGGTCGCTTGTGTGATTCAATCGCTGAACTAGATGATAGGGTGTCAGTGCTTCATAAAAAGAATGAAGGTTTGTCACAAGCACGAAATGATGGAATGAAGCAGGCTCACGGAGATTATCTGATTTTTATTGACTCAGATGATTATATCCATCCAGAAATGATTCAGAGCTTATATGAGCAATTAATTCAAGAAGATGCGGATGTTTCAAGCTGTGGTGTCATGAATGTCTATGCTAATGATGAAAGTCCACAGTCAGCCAATCAGGATGATTATTTTGTCTGTGATTCCCAAACATTTCTGAGGGAATACCTCATAGGTGAAAAAATACCTGGAACAATCTGCAATAAGCTAATCAAGAGAGAGATTGCAACTGCCCTATCCTTTCCAAAGGGATTGATTTATGAAGATGCTTATTATCATTTTGATTTAATCAAGTTGGCTAAAAAGTACGTTGTTAATACCAAACCCTATTATTACTATTTCCATAGAGGGGATAGTATTACAACTAAACCCTATGCAGAGAAGGATTTAGCCTATATTGATATCTACCAAAAGTTTTACAATGAAGTTGTGAAAAACTATTCTGACTTGAAAGAGGTTGCTTTTTTCAGATTGGCCTATGCTAACTTCTTTATTCTGGATAAGATGTTGCTAGATGATCAGTATAAACAGTTTGAAGCCTATTCTCAGATTCATCGTTTTTTAAAAGGCCATGCCTTTGCTATTGCTAGGAATCCAATTTTCCGTAAGGGGAGAAGAATTAGTGCCTTGGCTTTATTCATAAACATTTCCTTATACCGATTCTTATTACTGAAAAATATTGAAAAATCTAAAAAATTACATTAGAACGGGGGTGAGCAAGTGATTGATGGAAAACGATTATTATTTAGTTTGACCATAGTCAGTTATGCCTTGACGCTAGTAAGTGGAATTGTGTATCTGTTTAATAATAACAATGTTAGCTTGCTTTCTACTTTATTGTTCTTACTGGTTAGTAGCTTAATTGCCTGCTGGAATGACATCAAGTATTACTTAATCCATTTTATTTTCTATTTAACCATTTTTGTCTTTCTGGTATCAAGACCGACCATTGATTATTTTAGGGATGGCGCTCTGGATACCTATCATCCCATAGCCTATCGTTTTGCCTTTATAGTTGTCATGGTTTCGATTCTGGGCTTGACGACAGGAGGCATCTTGGCTCGTTATTTCATAGCTAGGAAGAAAATAAAAGTAGCAAATATAGGAAATTCTCTAAAAGAGGTTTATATCAAGCGGTTACGCTTTGTTTCGCTAGGAGTTTTTCTTCTCACCTATCCTTTCTATTTCATTCGGTTATTCGAACGGCTCCTGTATCGCTTGCAGACTTCCTACTATGCCTACTATGCAAATTTTGAAAGTAAACTGCCTTATTTTACCTACATTTTGTCTACCTTTACGGTCTATGCAATGTGTATGTATCTGGCAACCAAGCCAAAGAAATTGCAGGCCACAGCAGTGCTTGTCTCCTTTATTGCAGCTAATACCATTCATTTGGCAATCGGGACACGAAATCCCTTTATTTTAAGTATTCTATTTGCTTTTGTTTATTACTTTATGCGGGAGCAAACTGAAAAAGGAAAATGGATTGGGTTTAAAGAAAAGTTAGCGATTTTTGTAGGTTCTCCTATTCTCATGTTAGCGATGGGAGTGCTCAATTATGTACGGGATAATGTCCAAGTTTCCCATACAGGTTTCTGGGATATCTTACTTGACTTTATCTATAAACAAGGAACTAGTTTTGGTGTCTTGGCTCGAGGTTTTCTATTTAACAGTAGCCTCCCTTACCGAGATTTCCGTAATTTTACTTTTGGTCCTGTTCTTGATTATTTTGCAAGGGGAAGTTTGGGGGCTATTTTCGGAGGAAAAGCCTTTGAACATACAACCAATAGTGTGGAACTAGCTATTGATAGTAATAGTTATGCTCACAATTTATCCTATCTTGTTTTGAACAAGGAATATTTGAAAGGACATGGTATCGGAAGTAGTTATATCATGGAGTTGTATACAGACTATGGTATGATAGGAGTCTTTCTACTTAGTCTCTTACTCGGTATGTTATTCATAGCCATGCTGCAAGTAGCCTATCGCTCTAGAACAATCCTATTTGCCTTGTCCTTACTCATCTTGAATAATCTATTCTTTATGCCTAGAAGTAGCTTTTCAGAAAGTTTCTTCAATTTATTTACAATGCAATTCTGGGGAATTGTTCTTGTGATGGTATTTGTAGCAAAAATGCTTACAAAAGAGAACCAGTATCTACTCAACAAAGGAGAAAAAAATCATGTTTGAACATTATTCAGTAGCTGATTTGTTTGCAAATCTTTATAAAAAACGAAAAGTAAATATTTTAGCTCTCATCGTTTTATTTGCTCTCATTGCTGTACCATTTACAATTAAAGCAGTTAGGAATAAAAACACTGTCAAAGATACAACAAGTTATTCAACTTATCTTAGCTATAAAATCACTCCTCCAGAAGACTCAGCTAAAACAATTTTGAATCATCAAATTGGTGGTTATAGTGATTTTTATGGGAAATTGATTGATGGTAATTTGAATGGAGCTTATCTTTTCAATGATGTAGAACCCAGTGAGTTGAAAAAAATTGCCAGTGAATTAGACACGACAGAGACAACCTTGAAAAATTCAACGAATGATTATTGGTGGAAAAAATTGACCGTCTACTATATGATTGACGATGCAGGGGTTGGTGTGAAAATTTTGACATCAAGTAAAGATGCTAATGATTTGTTAGAGCGAAAAATTGATGGATTGATTGAGAAATTTAAACACACTTTTGCAAATGTAAAAATTGAAAAATTGGAAACCATCAACTCTAAAGAATTGAATGCAAACGGTGAGACAGCGCTTGGATTGAATGTGAAGAATTTGATTCTCCGTTTAGCTGTTATTGGAGTAGTCTGTGTGATTTTGGTTGTGATGGGAAATGTATTGGTTTATCTCTTTAATCCAACAATCAATAGAGCAGGTGATTTTTCTCAGTATCAAATTGATTTTGTAACAGAGATTACAACAATTGCTAACCTAGCAGATGTCTTGTCATACAAAAATGCTGGACAAGAATTAACAATCGTTAGCTCAAATAAAGCTATCCTAGATAAATTGAAACAGAGTCAAGAGGCTTTAAAAGGAATGCATTTTGTAGATTTACAGGATGTATCATCTCTTTTGGAAAGAGATACAGTCCTTCTTGTTGAAGAGTACGGAGTGACTCGTTATAAGAAATTTGAACAAAGTCTTCAAATTCTTAGAAACTTAAATCGTTCTATCCTCGGTGTAGCAACCTTTAAACTATAAGCTTTCTGATGTATTAGGTCTTCAAAGTCGAACAAGAAGTTTGATTTTGAAGGCTTTTTCTATCTGTCTGCAGAAATTTTCTCTTGGAGTCTCCTATAGAAAGACCCTAGGGAAAATCTATCCGTATAGAGGAGCCTTCTTTTGATAAAATCGTAAAAATCTAGTATAATAGATAGAACTGAAAGTATGAGGTTACTAGCAATGAAAATGAAACAAATTAGTGATACAACTTTGAAAATCACGATGTCTTTAGAGGATTTGATGGATCGTGGCATGGAGATTGCTGACTTTCTTGTCCCTCAAGAAAAAACAGAAGAGTTTTTTTATGCTATCTTGGATGAGTTAGAGATGCCTGATAGCTTTCTAGATACAGGTATGTTGAGCTTCCGTGTGACTCCAAAACCTGATAAGGTTGATGTCTTTGTAACCAAATCAAAGATTGACCAAAATCTAGATTTTGAAGATTTATCGGATTTACCAGATATGGAAGAATTGGCTCAAATGTCGCCAGATGAGTTTATTAAAACCTTAGAAAAGAGCATCGCAGACAAAACTAAGGATGATATCGAAGCGATTCAATCTTTAGAGCAAGTCGAAGCCAAGGAAGAAGAGCAGGAGCAGGCTGAACAAGAAGCTGAGAGTAAGAAAGAACCTTACATCTACTACATCCTTTCTTTTGCTAAGTTGGCTGACTTGGTGGCTTTTGCTAAGACAGTGACTTTTGAGATGGAAACTTCTGAACTCTACAAGATGAATGAGCGCTATTATTTGACCATTTTAGTGGATATTGAAAATCATCCAAGTCCATATCCAGCTTGGCTGTTGGCCCGTATGCGCGAGTTTGCGGACGATAGTGACATCAGTCGTTCAGTCTTGCAGGAGTATGGCCAAGTCTTGATGAATCACGATGCAGTGACCAATCTGCAAAAGATTGGATAATCACTTCTGGAAAATTATTTCTAGATTTTAGGAAGAGCGAATCATCAGATTCGTTTTTTTCTTTTCTAGACTGAAATAGTGATTTACTATGATAGGAATTTTCACAAAATTCTGTTATAATGGCTATATTAGAAAATTTCGAGGAGATAAAGATGACAGTTAAAATTGCTTTACTAGGATTTGGTACCGTTGCAAGTGGTGTGCCTTTCCTCCTAAAGGAAAATGGAGAAAAAATCAATCAATCAGCACATTCAGAGATTGAAGTTGCTAAGGTATTGGTCAAGGATGAAGATGAAAAGAATCGCTTACTTGCAGCAGGGAATGACTTTAACTTTGTAACCAATGTGGATGATATTTTATCAGATCAAGACATTACAATCGTAGTGGAATTGATGGGGCGTATCGAACCTGCTAAAACCTTTATCACTCGTGCCTTGGAAGCTGGAAAACACGTTGTTACTGCTAACAAGGACCTTTTGGCTGTCCATGGCGCAGAATTGCTAGAAATCGCTCAAGCTAACAAGGTAGCACTTTACTACGAAGCAGCAGTTGCTGGTGGGATTCCAATTCTTCGTACTTTAGCAAATTCCTTGGCTTCTGATAAAATTACGCGCGTGCTTGGAGTAGTCAACGGAACTTCCAACTTCATGGTGACCAAGATGGTGGAAGAAGGCTGGTCTTACGATGATGCTCTTGCGGAAGCACAACGTCTAGGATTTGCAGAAAGCGATCCGACGAATGACGTAGATGGGATTGATGCAGCCTACAAGATGGTTATTTTGAGCCAATTTGCCTTTGGCATGAAGATTGCCTTTGATGATGTAGCCCACAAGGGAATCCGCAATATCACATCAGAAGACGTAGCTGTAGCTCAAGAGCTTGGTTACGTAGTGAAATTGGTTGGTTCTATTGAGGAAACTTCTTCAGGTATTGCTGCAGAAGTGACTCCAACCTTCCTACCTAAAGCGCACCCACTTGCTAGTGTGAATGGCGTAATGAACGCTGTCTTTGTAGAATCTATCGGTATTGGTGAGTCTATGTACTACGGACCAGGTGCGGGTCAAAAACCAACTGCAACAAGTGTTGTAGCTGATATTGTCCGTATCGTTCGTCGTTTGAATGATGGTACTATTGGCAAAGACTTCAACGAATATAGCCGTGACTTGGTCTTGGCAAATCCTGAAGATGTCAAAGCAAACTACTATTTCTCAATCTTGGCTCCAGACTCAAAAGGTCAGGTCTTGAAGTTGGCTGAAATCTTCAATGCTCAAGATATTTCCTTTAAGCAAATCCTTCAAGATGGCAAAGAGGGTGACAAGGCGCGTGTCGTTATCATCACACACAAGATTAATAAAGCCCAGCTTGAAAATGTCTCAGCTGAATTGAAGAAGGTTTCAGAATTCGACCTCTTGAATACCTTCAAGGTGCTAGGAGAATAAGATGAAGATTATTGTACCTGCAACCAGTGCCAATATCGGGCCAGGTTTTGACTCGGTCGGTGTAGCTGTAACCAAGTATCTTCAAATTGAGGTCTGCGAAGAAGGAGATGAGTGGTTGATTGAACACCAGATTGGCAAATGGATTCCACATGATGAGCGTAATCTCTTGCTCAAAATCGCTTTGCAAATTGTACCAGATTTGAAACCTAGACGCTTGAAAATGACCAGTGATGTTCCCTTGGCGCGTGGTTTGGGTTCTTCCAGCTCAGTTATTGTGGCTGGGATTGAACTAGCCAACCAATTGGGGCAACTCGACTTGTCTGATCATGAAAAATTGCAGTTAGCGACCAAGATTGAAGGACATCCTGACAATGTGGCTCCAGCCATTTATGGTAATCTCGTTATTGCAAGTTCCGTGGAAGGGCAAGTCTCTGCTATCGTAGCAGACTTTCCAGAGTGTGATTTCCTAGCCTACATTCCCAACTATGAATTGCGTACTCGCGACAGCCGTAGTGTCTTGCCTAAAAAATTGTCTTATAAGGAAGCTGTTGCTGCAAGTTCTATCGCCAATGTAGCGGTTGCTGCCTTGTTGGCAGGAGACATGGTGACCGCTGGGCAAGCAATCGAGGGAGACCTCTTCCATGAGCGCTATCGTCAGGACTTGGTGAGAGAATTTGCGATGATTAAGCAAGTGACCAAAGAAAATGGGGCCTATGCAACCTACCTTTCTGGTGCTGGGCCGACAGTTATGGTTCTGGCTTCTCATGATAAGATGCCAACAATTAAGGCAGAATTGGAAAAGCAACCTTTTAAAGGAAAACTGCATGACTTGAGAGTTGATACCCAAGGTGTCCGTGTAGAAGCAAAATAAAGAATAGAAGATAGGATGGGGAAACTCTTGACCAGAGGGCTTCATATCCTTTTTTTGAAAAGAAGTTTATACTCAGTGAAAATCAAAGAACAAACTAGGAAGCTANNTGTTTTGAGGTTGCAGATGTGAGCTGACGTGGTTTGAAGAGATTTTCGAAGAGTATTAGTTAAAAACGTGATAAAGGAGAAATAAAGATGGCAGAAATTTATCTAGCAGGTGGTTGTTTTTGGGGCCTAGAGGAATATTTTTCACGCATTTCTGGAGTGCTAGAAACCAGTGTTGGCTACGCTAATGGTCAAGTCGAAACGACCAATTACCAGTTGATCAAGGAAACAGACCATGCAGAAACGGTCCAAGTGATTTACGATGAGAAGGAAGTGTCACTCAGAGAGATTTTACTTTATTATTTCCGAGTTATCGATCCTCTATCTATCAATCAACAAGGGAATGACCGTGGTCGCCAATATCGAACTGGGATTTATTATCAGGATGAAGCAGATTTGCCAGCTATCTACACAGTGGTACAGGAGCAGGAACGCATGCTGGATCGAAAGATTGCAGTAGAAGTGGAGCAATTACGCCACTACATTCTGGCTGAAGACTACCACCAAGATTATCTCAGGAAGAATCCTTCAGGTTACTGTCATATCGATGTGACCGATGCTGATAAGCCATTGATTGATGCAGCAAACTATGAAAAGCCTAGCCAAGAAGTGTTAAAGGCCAGTCTATCTGAAGAGTCTTATCGTGTCACACAAGAAGCTGCTACAGAGGCTCCATTTACCAATGCCTATGACCAAACCTTTGAAGAGGGGATTTATGTAGATATTACGACGGGTGAGCCACTCTTTTTTGCCAAGGATAAGTTTGCTTCAGGTTGTGGTTGGCCAAGTTTTAGCCGTCCGATTTCCAAAGAGTTGATTCATTATTACAAGGATCTGAGCCATGGAATGGAGCGAATTGAAGTTCGTTCTCGTTCAGGCAGCGCTCACTTGGGTCATGTTTTCACAGATGGACCGCGGGAGTTAGGCGGCCTCCGTTACTGTATCAATTCTGCTTCTTTACGCTTTGTGGCCAAGGATGAGATGGAAAAAGCAGGATATGGCTATCTATTGCCTTACTTAAACAAATAAAACAGAGAGTGGGGCTTCCCACTTTCTTCATTTCTAGAATATGAATAGAAGGGATTTATGAAACACCTATTATCTTACTTCAAACCCTACATCAAGGAATCAATTTTAGCCCCCTTGTTCAAGCTGTTAGAAGCTGTTTTTGAGCTCTTGGTTCCCATGGTGATTGCTGGGATTGTTGACCAATCTTTACCTCAGGGAGATCAAGGTCATCTCTGGATGCAGATTGGCCTGCTCCTTATCTTTGCAGTAATTGGCGTTTTAGTGGCCTTGATAGCTCAATTTTACTCAGCAAAGGCAGCAGTAGGCTTTGCTAAGGAATTGACAAACGATCTTTATCGTCATATTCTTTCCTTGTCCAAGGACAGCAGAGACCGTCTGACAACTTCTAGTTTGGTCACTCGCTTGACTTCGGATACCTACCAGATTCAGACTGGTATCAATCAATTCCTGCGTCTCTTTTTGCGAGCGCCCATTATCGTTTTTGGTGCCATTTTTATGGCTTATCGAATCTCAGCTGAGTTGACTTTCTGGTTCTTAGTCATGGTTGCCATTTTGACCATTGTCATTGTAGGGTTATCTCGATTGGTCAATCCTCTCTACAGTAGTCTCAGAAAGAAAACGGACCAACTGGTTCAGGAAACGCGCCAGCAATTGCAAGGGATGCGGGTTATTCGTGCTTTTGGTCAAGAAAAACGAGAGTTACAGATTTTTCAAACCCTTAACCAAGTTTATGCTAGATTACAAGAAAAGACAGGTTTCTGGTCTAGTTTATTAACACCTCTGACCTATCTGATTGTCAATGGAACTCTTCTCGTTATTATCTGGCAAGGCTATATTTCAATTCAAGGAGGAGTGCTCAGTCAAGGTGCTCTCATTGCTCTTATCAATTACCTCTTACAGATTTTGGTGGAATTGGTCAAGCTAGCCATGCTGATCAATTCCCTCAACCAGTCCTACATCTCAGCTAAGCGAATCGAGGAAGTTTTTGCTGAGGCTCCAGAAGATATTCATTCAGAATTAGAACAAAAGCAAGCTAGCAGTGATCAGGTTTTACAAGTTCAAGAACTGACCTTTACCTATCCTGATGCGGCCCAGCCTTCTCTGAGAGACATTTCCTTTAATATGAAGCAAGGGCAAATCCTTGGTATCATCGGAGGAACTGGTTCTGGTAAATCAAGCTTGGTGCAAGTCTTACTTGGACTTTATCCAGCAGACAAGGGGAGTATAGACCTTTATCGAAATGGACGTAGTCCTCTTAATTTGGAGCAGTGGCGGTCTTGGATTGCCTATGTGCCCCAAAAAGTCGAACTCTTTAAGGGAACCATTCGTTCTAACTTGACTCTAGGTTTACATCAAGAAGTATCTGACCAGGAACTCTGGCAGGCCTTGGAGATTGCGCAAGCTAAGGATTTTGTTAGTGAAAAGGAAGGGCTCTTGGATGCCACTGTTGAGGCAGGAGGTCGAAATTTCTCAGGTGGACAAAAACAAAGGCTGTCTATTGCTCGCGCAGTCTTGCGCCAAGCTCCATTTCTCATCCTAGATGATGCGACCTCGGCCCTCGACACCATTACCGAGTCTAAGCTCTTGAAAGCTATCCGAGAAAATTTGCTAAATACGAGCTTAATCTTGATCTCTCAACGAACCTCGACTTTACAGATGGCTGACCAGATTCTCCTCTTAGAAAAAGGAGAGCTCCTAGCTATCGGCAAGCACGAGAACTTGATGAAATCTAGTCAAGTTTATCGCGAAATCAATGCATCCCAACATGGAAAGGAGGACTAGCATGAGACGACAAACTGCAAACCAGACGCTCACACGCTTGGCAAAAGATTTAGCAAGTCATCCCTTCCTCCTTTTCCTAGCCTTTCTAGGAACTATTACCCAGGTTGGCTTATCAATCTACCTACCTATCTTGATTGGGCAGGTCATCGACCAAGTCCTAGTGGCTGGTTCTTCACCAGTTTTTTGGCAGATTTTTCTCCAGATGATCTTGGTAGTTATAGGAAATACTCTGGTACAATGGGCCAATCCTCTTCTTTATAATCGCCTAATCTTCTCTTATACCAGAGACTTGCGAGAGCGAATCATCTATAAGCTCCATCGTTTACCGATTGCTTTTGTGGAGCGGCAAGGAAGTGGAGAGATGGTCAGTCGGGTAACCACGGACATCGAACAGTTAGCAGCTGGCTTGACCATGATTTTTAACCAATTTTTCATTGGTGTCTTGATGATTTTGGTTAGCATTCTAGCCATGCTGCAAATTCACCTCCTCATGACTCTCTTAGTCTTGCTGTTGACGCCACTGTCTATGGTGATTTCACGCTTTATTGCCAAACGCTCCTATCATCTCTTCCAGAAGCAAACAGAGACAAGGGGAATTCAGACTCAGTTGATTGAAGAATCGCTTAGCCAGCAGACTATTATTCAATCTTTTAATGCTCAGGTAGAGTTTATCAAAAGACTGTGTGAGGCTAATGACAACTACGCAGGCTATTCGCAGTCGGCCATCTTTTATTCTTCAACGGTCAATCCTTCGACTCGCTTTGTCAATGCGCTCATTTATGCGATTCTAGCTGGAGTAGGAGCTTATCGTATCATGATGGGGTCAACCTTGACCATTGGGCGTTTAGTGACTTTTTTGAACTATGTCCAACAGTATACCAAGCCCTTTAACGATATTTCTTCAGTGCTAGCTGAGTTGCAAAGTGCTCTGGCTTGCGCAGAGCGCGTCTATGCTGTCTTAGAAAGTCCTGAGGTTGCTGAAACAGGCAAGGAAGTCTTGACCAGTGACCAAGTTAAGGGAGCTATTTCCTTTAAACATGTCTCTTTTGGTTACCATCCTGAAAAGATTTTGATTAAGGATTTATCTATTGATATTCCAGCTGGTAGCAAGGTAGCCATCGTTGGTCCGACAGGTGCAGGAAAATCAACCCTTATCAATCTTCTTATGCGTTTCTATCCTATTAACTCAGGAGATATCTTGCTGGATGGGCAATCCATTTATGATTATACCCTAGTATCATTGAGACAGCAGTTTGGCATGGTGCTCCAAGAAACCTGGCTCAAGCAAGGAACCATTCATGACAATATTGCTTTTGGAAATCCTGAAGCCAGTCGGGAGCAGGTGATTGCTGCTGCCAAAGCAGCCAATGCAGATTTTTTCATCCAACAGTTGCCACAGGGATACGATACCAAGTTAGAAAATGCAGGAGAATCTCTCTCTGTCGGTCAGACCCAGCTCTTGACTATAGCGCGAGTCTTTTTGGCTATTCCAAAGATTCTTATCTTAGACGAGGCAACTTCCTCCATCGATACACGGACAGAAGTGCTAGTACAGGATGCCTTTGCCAAACTCATGAAGGGGCGCACAAGCTTTATCATCGCCCACCGTTTGTCAACCATTCAGGATGCGGATTTGATTCTTGTCTTGGTAGATGGCGACATCGTGGAGCATGGCAATCATCAGGATCTCATGGCTAGAAAGGGTAAGTATTACCAAATGCAGCAAGCAGCAGCTTTTAGCTCTGAATAAGCCATTCTCTTTTGAAAGTTTATGGACGAAAAAAGTTGCCTTCGGGTGACTTTTTTGTTACAATAGCTAGAAAAATTGTTCACTGTAATACTCAATGAAAATCAAAGAGCAAACTAGGAANNCTGACGAAGTCAGTAACCACACCTACGGCAAAGTGAATCTGAAGTAGTTTGAAGAGAGTATAACTTGTCTTTTAGAAAAGGAGCCTATAATGAAAGTCTTTCAGAATGTAAATATCGTGACTTGTGATCAAGATTTCCATGTTTATCTTGATGGAATCTTAGCAGTCAAGGATTCTCAAATCGTCTATGTCGGTCAAGATAAGCCAGCGTTTTTAGAGCAAGCTGAGCAGATTATAGACTATCAGGGAGCTTGGATTATGCCTGGGTTGGTCAATTGCCACACCCATTCTGCTATGACAGGTTTGAGAGGAATTCGGGATGATAGCAATCTCCATGAATGGCTCAATGACTATATCTGGCCAGCAGAAGCTGAGTTTACTCCCGACATGACTACTAAGGCGGTCAAAGAAGCTCTGACAGAGATACTCCAGTCAGGAACAACAACCTTTAATGATATGTATAATCCCAATGGTGTGAATATTGAGCAGATTTATCAGGCAGTGAAAGATTCCAAGATGCGTTGTTATTTTTCTCCGACTCTTTTTTCTTCAGAGACAGAAACAACTGCTGAGACTATAAGCAGAACTCGATCCATCATAGACGAAATCTTAAAATATAAAAATCCAAATTTCAAGGTTATGGTAGCACCTCATTCTCCCTATAGCTGCAGTAGAGACTTGCTGGAAGCGAGTTTGGAAATGGCAAAAGAGCTTGCTATTCCAATCCATATCCATGTGGCGGAGACCAAGGAAGAATCAGGCATTATCCTGAAACGATACGGCAAACGCCCCCTCGCCTTTCTAGAAGAACTGGGTTACTTAGATCATCCGTCTGTCTTTGCTCATGGGGTCGAATTAAACGAGCGAGAAATTGAACGCTTGGCAACTTCTCAAGTGGCTATTGCTCACAATCCTATCAGTAATCTCAAACTGGCATCAGGAATTGCTCCAATTATCCAGCTCCAAAAAGCAGGAGTAGCAGTCGGAATTGCGACTGACTCGGTCGCTTCCAATAACAATCTTGATATGTTTGAGGAGGGACGGACTGCAGCCCTTCTTCAGAAGATGAAAAGTGGAGATGCCAGCCAATTTCCTATCGAAACAGCTCTCAAGGCACTGACAATCGAAGGGGCTAAGGTTCTAGGAATGGAAAATCAGATAGGAAGTCTAGAAGTCGGCAAGCAGGCAGATTTTCTCGTTATTCAACCACAAGGCAAAATCCATCTCCAACCTCAAGAAAATATGCTCTCTCACCTAGTTTATGCTGTCAAATCCAGTGATGTTGATGATGTCTATATTGCTGGAGAACAGGTTGTTAAGCAAGGTCAAGTTCTGACAGTAGAACTTTAGAAGAAAAATCACGAAAAATTTTAAAAAAAGTTTGTAAAAATCTTGCATTCTTTTTTTGACTATGCTATACTTATATACGGTTTGAAAAAACTGCCTAAGACAGTAGGGGAGCTCGACTCATAAATATCCTACCGAGGACAAAACGTATCATGTAAAAAGAAGCGTATTGTACTTTCGTGTCTAGGTTTGGGCGCGTTTTTCTTTTGGAAAAATTCCCCAAGCAAAATAATTACGGAGGTGAACACACTAATGAGTGAAGCAATTATTGCTAAAAAAGCGGAACTAGTTGACGTAGTAGCTGAAAAAATGAAAGCTGCTGCATCTATCGTCGTTGTAGACGCTCGTGGTTTGACAGTTGAGCAAGATACAGTTCTTCGTCGTGAGCTTCGTGGAAGCGAAGTTGAGTATAAAGTCATTAAAAACTCAATCTTGCGTCGTGCAGCTGAAAAAGCTGGTCTTGAAGATCTTGCATCAGTATTCGTTGGACCATCTGCAGTAGCATTTTCTAACGAAGATGTTATTGCACCAGCGAAAATCTTGAACGACTTTTCTAAAAACGCTGAAGCACTTGAAATCAAAGGTGGTGCAATCGAAGGCGCTGTCGCATCTAAAGAAGAGATTCTTGCACTTGCAACTCTTCCAAACCGCGAAGGACTTCTTTCTATGCTCCTTTCTGTACTTCAAGCGCCAGTGCGCAACGTTGCTCTTGCAGTCAAAGCGGTTGCAGAAAGCAAAGAAGACGCAGCTTAATCTTAAGCTACGTAGCGTAGCCTAGCTACGAAAATCTATTATAAATTTAAAACATATTTGGAGGAAATAACAATGGCATTGAACATTGAAAACATTATTGCTGAAATTAAAGAAGCTTCAATCCTTGAATTGAACGACCTTGTAAAAGCTATCGAAGAAGAATTTGGTGTAACTGCAGCTGCTCCTGTAGCTGTTGCTGCAGCTGGTGCTGCTGACGCTGGTGCTGCTAAAGATTCATTCGACGTTGAATTGACATCTGCAGGCGACAAAAAAGTTGGCGTTATCAAAGTTGTACGTGAAATCACAGGTCTTGGTCTTAAAGAAGCTAAAGAACTTGTTGACGGTGCACCAGCACTTGTTAAAGAAGGCGTTGCAACTGCAGAAGCTGAAGAAATCAAAGCTAAATTGGAAGAAGCTGGAGCTTCAGTTACTCTTAAATAATAGAGCGACTACATTAGTAGCTTAAAAACATGATTAAATCGCTATTCTTAGGAGTAGTGGTTTTTCTTTTTGTTTAAGAAGTTGGCGAGTAAGTAATACTCAATGAAAANNGACGAAGTCAGTAACATATCTACGGTAAGGCGACGCTGACGTGGTTTGAAGAGATTTTCGAAAAGTATAAAATAGATTGAATTTAGAATAGTCCACTGAGTTTTATAAAACATTGTTAGAAATTGGTTTGAATTCCGCAATCAATTTGTTCGGTTTTTATTTCATTTAATTTAATTAAATTAGAATTTCCCAACCGTTTAACTCAAGATAAAAATCCCCAATCGAAGCGATTGAGGATTAAGCAAATGAATCTTAAACAATACCTTGGGCAATCATAGCGTTTGCTACATTTTCAAATGCAGCAATGTTTGCTCCTGCAAGATAGTCTTTATCAAGACCATATGTTTCTGAAGTTGTTTTAGCTGTGTTGAAGATGTTTGTCATGATGTCTTTGAGACGTCCATCAACTTCCTCACGAGTCCATGAGAGGCGAAGACTGTTTTGGCTCATTTCAAGGGCTGAAACGGCTACACCACCAGCGTTGGCAGCTTTGGCAGGTCCGTAGAAGATACCATTTTCTTTGTAGATTTTGATGGCATCAAGGTCGCTCGGCATGTTGGCACCTTCAGATACACAGATAACGCCTTGAGCAACCAAACGTTTAGCTGCTTCACCGTTGATTTCGTTTTGAGTAGCACATGGAAGCGCAATATCATAGTTTCCAGCGTAAGTCCATACAGAACCTTCGTGATATGTTGCAGTTGCTTTCTCAGCTGCATACTCAGTCAAACGAGCACGACGTTTCTCTTTAACATCAACCAAAAGATCGAAGTCGATACCATTTTCATCGATGACATAACCGTTTGAGTCAGATACAGAGATGACAGTAGCGCCAAGTTCAGTCGCTTTTTGAAGAGCGTATTGAGCAACGTTCCCAGAACCTGAAATAACCACTTTCTTACCAGCAAAGCTATTACCGTTAGCTTTCAGCATTTCTTCAGTATAGTAAACCAAACCGTAACCAGTTGCTTCTGGACGAATCAAGCTACCACCAAATTCAAGAGGCTTACCAGTCAAGACACCAGCATCAAATTGGTTAAGACGCTTGTATTGACCATAAAGGTAACCAATTTCACGTCCACCTACGCCGATATCACCAGCAGGTACGTCAAGTGATGGTCCGATGTGTTTTTGCAACTCAGTCATGAAGCTTTGGCAGAAGCGCATCACTTCAGCATCTGTTTTACCTTTAGGATCGAAGTCTGATCCACCTTTACCTCCACCGATTGGAAGTCCAGTCAAGACGTTTTTGAAGATTTGTTCAAATCCGAGGAATTTCAAAATCCCTTGGTTTACAGTTGGGTGGAAACGAAGTCCTCCTTTGTATGGTCCAACAGCTGAGTTGAATTGAACACGGTAACCACGGTTTACTTGAATTTTTCCATCACGGTCAACCCAAGGAACACGGAAAGAAATTACGCGCTCAGGCTCAGTAATACGTGCCAAGATATTTTCTTCGATATACTCAGGGTGTTTTTCAAATACAGGTTCCAAAGTGTTGAAAAATTCTTCAACAGCTTGGAGGAATTCAGCCTCGTGCCCATTACGAGCTTTTACAGTTTCAAACACGCTTTGGATATATTCTTTAGCAGATGTCATATCGTTCTCCTTTTGTTGTCATATTTTATTACATGAGCTATTATAGCAGAATTTTTTTAAACTGTAAAGAGAAAAACAAAAATTTTCTAAAAATTCTTTCAATTTAGTTTTAAGACTTTTTGAAAATAGACAAAAAACGAACCTTTTTCTTGTAAATATCTTTCTCAAAGAGAAAATCTGAAAATATGCTATAAGAAAAGAAAATGTTTAGCAATTCAGAAATCACTTGTTAATTTATCCATGATATGTTAGATTTGCCAGCAAAACTATGACCATTTTGGAGGAAAGAAATATTTACATCTCCTTATTCAGGGCAGGATTTTCTATACAAGTATAGATGTCTTGCTGGAGTTGGATCATGGAACCCAAGCGGTTATTGAGATTTAGAACTATCATCAGAATTTTTTCATTAGACTTGTTCGGTAACCATAAAGTACTATACTATCTATGAACAAGACCCAGAAAAAGTAGCCTTATTTCTTAAGAATTTTAATAGTTTAAAGCACTTAGCACCTGTTTATATTGATGAAACAGGATTCGATACTTACTTTTATCGAGAATATGGTCGCTCATCAAAGGGTCAGTTAATAGGAGGTAAAGTCTCTGGAAGAAGATATCAGGGGATTTCTTTGGTTGCAGGTCTAACAAATGGTGACTTAATCGCTCCAATGACCTACGAAGAGACGATGACGAGCGACTTTTTTGAAGCATGGTTTCAGAAATTTCTCTTACCAACATTAACCACACCCTCAGTTATTATTATGGATAATGCAAGATTCCAATAGAATAGCTAGGATAGAATTCTTGTGTGAAGAGTTTGGGCATAAACTTTTACCCCTTCCTCCCTACTCACCTGAGTACAATCCTATTGAGAAGACATGTGCTCATATCAAAAAGCACCTCAAAAAGGTATTACCAAGTTGCAATACCTTTTACGAGGCTCTTTTGTCCCACTCTTGTTTCAGTTTGTTATAAACACCTAAGATAAGAGCTATACTAGGTAAATAAAAATCTCTATACTATTTGAAAGTGAAGACTACTCACTGTGAGATAGTATAGAGTATTTTTGTTGTAGTTAAACCATCCTACCCATTCCCCATTGTAATTAACACGGTAACCGTCTGGTGTAGTCGTATTGATTGCTAGAGCACCAGAGCTATAAGCATAGTACCATTTGCCAGATACCTTCATCCAGCCTGTTTTCATAGCACCTGAACCGTCGAGATAGTACCAAGTCTCACCGTCTTTCAACCAACCTGCTTGCATCCAGACTGAACTATCGAAGCGATACCAGATATTATCTAATTTTGCCCACTGATTGTAAGGGTAAGATCCCATCAAGTTGCATAAACTACCAACGCGAGCCAGCTTGTCGCCAAAAACCCATACTTTTACCTACTTCTTGCATTTGGTTAAAGAAATTGTAGGAATTATTCGTTGTACTCTTATTTTCATTTTTGATTTTATGAGTTCCGATAGCCTTCAAATTTTTGTCAAAAAGATTCGCCTTAGTCGCAAATGTTTGAATCTGAGAAGAGTAGGCTTCTATGTATTGAATGGCTTTTCCATAACCACCAGCTAATTCTTCAGAGCCACCAGATGATGTTCCGAAACTTTGTGCAACGGTAATCCATCCATTTTGAGTAACAGGGTTTTCAAAGGCTGCCAAACCCATATAGGTCAATTCTGGATTGATTAAGGATTCGTAGTGTCCAGTTTGATCAGAGACATTTGCTCCGCTACGAGATTTATAGAATATATTTCTCAATAGCACGCGCAACGCCGTCTTCTTCGTTGCTTGAGGTAACGGCATCCGCAAGAGATTTGACATAATCGCTGGCATTTCCCATTGCAATCCCAAGCCCTGCAAATTGGAGCATTTCGATATCGTTATTAGCATCGCCCATGGCCATAATCTCTGAGGAATCAATCTTCAAAATCTCAGCTAGTCGTGAAAGAGCAGTAGCCTTTGTCGTTCCAAGCGGCATTGCTTCATAAATGACAGGCTGCGAACGAACTCCACTGAATCGTTGGCAAAGCTCTTCAGCAAAACGCTGCTCAAAATCGTCTGTTTGGCTCTCTGTTCCTAAAAACATACCTTGGAACATACGAAACTTGCCACTAGTCGCTTCCTCAAGAGAAATTTCAGTCAGGTCTGAAAAGACTAGTTTGGCATCATTTTGAATGATTTCATTAGGTTTGCCACCGAGGACAAAATAATGTTCCTCATCAAAAAGAGTCAACTGAACATCACTTTTTTCAGCTAGGTCATAGAGGTATTCGATGTCTGCTGGACTAAGTTCTTGCCAGTCAACCAAGCCCCAGTCGCTAGTCTGGTGAGTTGAACAACCGTTGTTAACAATCACATACTCATTCTGGAGATCAAGCCCCAGTTTTTTGTAGTAGGGGAGGACACCGAAAAGCGGGCGACCCGTACAGAGAACCAATTTGACACCTTTTTCAATGGCTTTGTGAATAGCAATAATGTGAGCTTGTGGGATTTCCTTGGCTTCATTGAGGAGGGTTCCGTCCATATCCAAGGCTAGTAGTTTAATCATAAGACTTCCTTCTTTATCTTTTGGTATTATTATAACATATTTTGGAGAAGATGACGGTCAAAGGGACAGGAGCTAATTGATTTTGCAGTTTAGGACGTTTTGATGACAATTCATGATTTGAAGAGGATATTTGGCCAAGATATGTTATACTAAACTTGTCAACGTTGCAACTAGACAAATTAAAAAACCAACTTAATATAATAGTTTTTTGTAAGTAGGTATGAGTATCAGATTACTCAACTAATCTAAACAATAACGGAGGAAATATATCATGATTTTAATGACAAAAAATATAAATCTAACAAATGAAGAATTAGAGCTGATACAAGGTGGAGCAGATCCCTATGGAAAAGAACCTAATGGTTATTTTCCTTGGCAAATAGAGCCGGTATTAACTATGCCGGTTCATGGATTTTGTCCCAGAGGAACCTATGATTTAGGATATATTGGAGGAGGCAATCATCTTTGCAAAGGAAGTCCTGCGAGATTTTAAGTAAAATTTATTAGGAATATGGAGAAAACAGAGGATTTAATATGAAAAAACGGATTATTCAGATTTTACTAGCATTATCCTTAATTTTTTACAAATCAACTTGGTTTTGGGGAATTTTCAATCACCTCGCAAAGCCCTATCTACCAGCAAGTCGTGAATTTTTTCAGATTCTGCTTTGGATGGAGAGTGGAGGTCTTTTATTAGCGGTCATCTATCTACTAGTTTTTGCAGGAAAGAAGACTTTTCATTTCAAATGGCAGCTGAGGCACTTTATCTACCTTTTACTGGGTTACATCATTTTGTATATGTCTGACGTCCTCTTGTCTTATTTCATACCCTCGTCTTCAAATCAAATTTCTTTGAATGAAACGATAGAAATGATAGGGAGACAGGAATTACCCTATTTCTTGCTCATGGCTTGCTTCATCGGCCCTATTGCTGAGGAATTGATTTATCGCGGTGTGCTTATGACAACCTTTTTCAAAAACTCGCCTTGGTACGGAGATGTCTTGCTTTCTGCTATTATTTTCGGTTATATTCATATCAATTTTGCTTTAACTCCTCTTGCTTTTTTCATTTATGCTAGTGGAGGTCTCATTTTAGCTCTACTGTATCGCATGACAAAAAATCTCTACTATCCAATACTAGTTCATATTCTCATCAATATCACTGCCTTCTGGAATGTATGGTTACTCCTATTTTCAGGAAGTTAGCTTACTAAAAAAATGTCGGAACTTTCCGGCATTTTCTTTTTTCACAAATAGTCAACGTTTTTCTTTTCGATATTGGAGTGGTGTGTATCCAGTTATTTTTTGAATTGATTTTGAAAATAAGGTTGGCTTGAGAAAGGCAGATAGTGAAGATAGTTAAGAAGGTTAAGAAGAATAGGATGTTCTTTTTTCCTTTTTGGAAAACTTCTAAAATATGGTATAATGAAAAGATAAAGAAGTTGGAGGTAGAAGATGAACATTCAACAATTACGCTATGTTGTGGCTATTGCCAATAGCGGTACTTTTCGTGAAGCTGCTGAAAAGATGTATGTTAGTCAGCCGAGTCTGTCTATTTCTGTTCGTGATTTGGAAAAAGAATTGGGTTTTAAGATTTTCCGTCGGACCAGCTCAGGGACTTTCTTGACTCGTCGTGGTATGGAATTCTATGAAAAAGCGCAAGAATTGGTTAAAGGATTTGATATTTTTCAAAATCAGTATGCCCATCCTGAGGAAGAAAAGGATGAATTTTCCATTGCCAGTCAGCACTATGACTTCTTGCCACCAACCATTACGGCCTTTTCAGAGCGCTATCCTGATTATAAGAACTTCCGTATTTTTGAATCAACTACTGTTCAAATTTTAGACGAAGTAGCGCAAGGTCACAGTGAGATTGGGATTATCTACCTCAATAATCAAAATAAAAAAGGGATTATGCAACGGGTTGAAAAGTTAGGCCTAGAGGTTATTGAACTAATTCCCTTCCATACCCATATTTATCTCCGTGAGGGGCATCCTTTAGCTCAGAAAGAGGAATTGGTCATGGAGGATTTAGCGGATCTACCAACGGTTCGTTTCACGCAAGAGAAAGACGAGTATCTTTATTATTCAGAGAACTTTGTTGATACCAGCGCGAGCTCGCAGATGTTTAATGTGACAGACCGTGCTACTTTGAATGGTATTTTGGAGCGGACGGACGCTTATGCAACAGGTTCCGGATTTTTAGATAGTGACAGTGTGAATGGCATCACAGTTATTCGTCTCAAGGATAACCTAGATAACCGCATGGTCTATGTTAAACGTGAAGAAGTGGAGCTGAGTCAAGCTGGAACTCTTTTCGTAGAAGTCATGCAAGAATATTTTAATCAGAAGAGGAAATCATGAAAAAAAGAGGAATAGTGGCAGTCATTGTACTGCTTTTGATTGCGCTGGATCAGTTAGTTAAATCCTATATCGTCCAACAGATTCCACTGGGTGAAGTGCGCTCCTGGATTCCCAATTTCGTTAGCTTGACCTACCTGCAAAATCGAGGGGCAGCCTTTTCTATCTTACAAGATCAGCAGTTGTTATTCGCTGTCATTACCCTGGTCGTCGTGGTAGGTGCCATTTGGTATCTACATAAGCACATGGAGGACTCATTCTGGATGGTCTTGGGTTTGACTCTGATAATCGCGGGTGGTCTTGGAAACTTTATTGACAGGGTCAGTCAGGGCTTTGTTGTGGATATGTTTCACCTTGACTTTATCAATTTTGCAATTTTCAATGTGGCAGATAGCTATCTGACTGTTGGAGTGATTATTTTATTGATTGCAATGCTAAAAGAGGAAATAAATGGAAATTAAAATTGAAACTGGTGGCCTGCGTTTAGATAAGGCTTTGTCAGATTTGACAGAATTATCACGTAGTCTCGCGAATGAACAAATCAAATCAGGCCAGGTCTTGGTCAATGGCCAAGTCAAGAAAGCTAAATACACTGTCCAAGAGGGCGATGTCGTCACTTACCATGTGCCAGAACCAGAGGTTTTAGAGTATGTGGCTGAGGATCTTCCGCTAGAAATCATCTACCAAGATGAGGATGTGGCTGTTGTCAACAAACCTCAGGGAATGGTTGTGCATCCGAGTGCTGGTCATACTAGTGGAACCCTAGTAAATGCCCTTATGTATCATATTAAGGACTTGTCGGGTATCAATGGGGTTCTGCGTCCAGGAATTGTTCATCGTATTGATAAGGATACGTCAGGTCTTCTTATGATTGCTAAAAATGATGAGGCGCATCTAGCACTTGCCCAAGAACTCAAGGATAAAAAGTCTCTCCGCAAATATTGGGCGATTGTTCATGGAAATTTGCCCAATGATCGCGGTGTGATTGAAGCACCGATTGGCCGGAGTGAAAAAGATCGTAAGAAACAGGCTGTGACTGCTAAAGGGAAACCTGCAGTAACTCGTTTCCACGTCTTGGAACGCTTTGGCGATTATAGCTTAGTGGAGTTGCAACTAGAGACAGGGCGTACCCATCAGATTCGTGTCCACATGGCTTATATCGGTCATCCAGTTGCTGGGGATGAAGTCTATGGTCCTCGTAAGACACTTAAGGGGCATGGACAATTTCTTCATGCCAAGACTCTAGGTTTTACTCATCCGAGAACAGGTGAGACCTTAGAATTTACAGCAGATATCCCAGCAATTTTTAAGGAAACATTGGAGAGATTGAGGAAGTAAGAATGAAAAAGAAATTAACTAGTTTAGCACTTGCAGGCGCTTTTTTAGGCTTGTCATGGTATGGAAATGTTCAAGCTCAAGAAAGTTCAGGAAATAAAATCCACTTTATAAATGTTCATGAAGGTGGCAGTGATGCGATTATTCTTGAAAGCAATGGACATTTTGCCATGGTGGATACAGGAGAAGATTATGATTTCCCAGATGGAAGTGATTCTCGTTATCCATGGAGACAGGGTATCAATACAACTTATAAGCATGTTCTAACAGACCGTGTCTTTCGTCGTTTGAAGGAATTGGGTGTCCAAAAACTTGATTTTATTTTGGTAACCCATACCCACAGTGACCATATTGGAAATGTTGATGAATTACTGTCTACCTATCCAGTTGACCGAGTCTATCTTAAGAAATATAGTGATAATCGTATTACTAAGCCTGAACGTCTTTGGGATAATCTGTATGGCTATGATAAGGTTTTAAAGACTGCTGCTGAAAAAGGTGTTTCAGTTATTCAAAATATCACACAAGGAGATGCTCATTTTCAGTTTGGAGACATGGATATTCAACTATATAATTATGAAAATGAAACAGATTCATCAGGTGAATTAAAGAAAATTTGGGATGATAATTCCAATTCCTTGATTAGCGTAGTAAAAGTCAATGGTAAGAAAATTTACCTTGGGGGCGACTTAGATAATGTGCATGGAGCGGAAGATAAGTATGGACCTCTCATTGGAAAAGTTGATTTGATGAAGTTTAATCATCACCATGATACCAACAAATCAAATACCAAGGATTTTATTAAAAATTTGAGTCCGAGTTTGATTGTTCAAACTTCGGATAGTCTACCTTGGAAAAATGGTGTTGATAGTGAGTATGTTAATTGGCTCAAAGAACGAGGAATTGAGAGAATCAACGCAGCCAGCAAAGACTATGATGCAACAGTTTTTGATATTCGACAAGACGGTTTAGTAAACATTTCAACTTCCTACAAGCCTATTCCAAGTTTTCAAGCTGGTTGGCATAAGAGTTCATATGGAAACTGGTGGTATCAAGCGCCTGATTCTACAGGAGAATATGCTGTCGGTTGGAATGAAATTAAGGGTGAATGGTATTACTTTAACCAAACGGGTATCTTATTACAGAATCAATGGAAAAAATGGAACAATCGTTGGTTCTATTTGACAAACTCTGGTGTTGCTGCTAAAAATTGGAAGAAAATCGCTGGAATCTGGTATTATTTTAACAAAGAAAACCAGATGGAAATTGGTTGGATTCAAGATAAAGAGCAGTGGTATTATTTGGATGTTGATGGCTCTATGAAGACAGGTTGGCTTCAATATAAGGGGCAATGGTATTACTTTGCTCCATCAGGGGAAATGAAAACGGGCTGGGTAAAAGATAAAGAAGCCTGGTACTATATGGATTCTACTGGTATCATGAAGACAGGTGAGATAGAAGTTGCTGGACATCATTACTATCTAGAAGAATCAGGAGCTATGAAGCAAGGCTGGCTTAAAAAGGCAAATGATTGGTATTTCTACAAGACAGATGGTTCACGAGCTATAGGTTGGATTAAAGACAAGGATAAATGGTACTTCTTGAAAGAAAATGGTCAATTACTTGTGAATGGTAAGACACCAGAAGGCTATACTGTGGATTCAAGTGGTGCCTGGTTAGTGGATGTTCCGATCGAGAAATCTGCTACAATTAAAACTACAAGTCATTCAGAAATAAAAGAATCCAAAGAAGTAGTGAAAAAGGATCTTGAAAATAAAGAAACGAGTCAACATGAAAGTGTTACAAATTCTTCAACTAGTCAAGATTTGACATCCTCAACTTCACAAAGCTCTGAAACGAGTGTAAACAAATCGGAATCAGAACAGTAGTAGAAAAGAAGGTTTTAGGGCCTTCTTTTTCCTATCAACTCTTTTCTATTTCCTGTTATTCATGTTATAATGGATAAATATGAATAATCGGAGTGAGACTATGAAATACAAACGGATTGTCTTTAAGGTGGGTACTTCTTCTCTGACAAATGAGGATGGAAGTTTATCACGTAGTAAGGTAAAGGATATTACCCAGCAGTTGGCTATGCTGCACGAGGCTGGTCATGAGTTGATTTTGGTGTCTTCAGGTGCCATTGCGGCTGGTTTTGGAGCCTTAGGATTTAAAAAGCGTCCGACTAAAATTGCTGATAAACAGGCTTCAGCAGCGGTAGGACAAGGGCTTTTGTTGGAAGAATACACGACCAATCTTCTCTTGCGCCAAATCGTTTCTGCACAAATCTTGCTAACCCAGGATGACTTTGTAGATAAGCGTCGTTATAAAAATGCCCATCAGGCTTTGTCGGTTTTACTTAGCCGTGGGGCGATTCCTATCATCAATGAGAATGATAGTGTTGTTATTGATGAGCTCAAGGTTGGGGACAATGATACTCTGAGTGCACAGGTGGCGGCCATGATCCAAGCAGACCTTTTGATCCTCTTGACAGACGTAGATGGTCTCTATACAGGAAATCCTAATTCAGATCCAAGAGCCAAACGTTTGGAGCAAATCGAGACTATCAATCGTGAGATTATCGATATGGCCGGTGGAGCTGGTTCGTCAAACGGAACTGGGGGCATGTTAACCAAAATCAAAGCTGCAACTATTGCGACAGAATCGGGTGTTCCTGTTTATATCTGCTCATCCTTGAAGTCAGATGCCATGATTGAAGCGGCTGAGGAGACCAAGGATGGTTCCTACTTTGTTGCGCAAGAGAAGGGGCTTCGTACCCAGAAACAATGGCTGGCCTTTTATGCTCAGAGTCAAGGTTCTATTTGGGTTGATAAAGGGGCTGCGGAAGCTCTCTCTCAACATGGAAAGAGTCTTCTCTTATCTGGTATCGTTGAAGCAGAAGGCGCCTTTTCTTACGGTGATATCGTGACAGTATTTGATAAGGAAAGTGGAAAATCACTTGGAAAAGGACGCGTGCAATTTGGAGCATCTGCTTTGGAGGATATGTTGCGTTCTCAAAAAGCCAAGGGTGTCTTGATTTACCGTGACGACTGGATTTCCATTACTCCTGAAATCCAACTACTTTTTACAGAATTTTAGAGGTAAACTATGGTGAGTAGACAAGAACAATTTGAACAGGTACAGGCTGTTAAAAAATCGATTAACACAGCTAGTGAAGAAGTGAAAAACCAAGCCTTGCTAGCCATGGCTGATCACTTAGTGGCTGCTACTGAGGAAATTTTAGCGGCTAATGCCCTCGATATGGCAGCGGCTAAGGGGAAAATCTCAGATGTGATGTTGGATCGTCTTTATTTGGATGCAGATCGTATAGAAGCGATGGCAAGAGGAATTCGTGAAGTGGTTGCCTTACCAGATCCAATCGGTGAAGTTTTAGAAACAAGTCAGCTTGAAAATGGTTTGGTTATCACAAAAAAACGTGTAGCTATGGGTGTCATCGGTATTATCTATGAAAGCCGTCCAAATGTGACGTCTGATGCGGCTGCTTTGACTCTTAAGAGTGGAAATGCGGTTGTTCTTCGTAGTGGTAAGGATGCCTATCAAACAACCCATGCCATTGTCACAGCCTTGAAGAAGGGCTTGGAGACGACTACTATTCATCCAAATGTGATTCAACTGGTGGAGGATACTAGCCGTGAAAGTAGTTATGCTATGATGAAGGCCAAGGGCTATCTAGACCTTCTCATTCCTCGTGGAGGAGCTGGCTTGATCAATGCAGTGGTTGAGAATGCGATTGTACCTGCTATCGAGACAGGGACTGGGATTGTCCATGTCTATGTGGATAAGGATGCAGACGAAGACAAGGCGCTGTCTATCATCAACAATGCTAAAACCAGTCGTCCTTCTGTTTGTAATGCCATGGAGGTTCTGCTGGTTCATGAAAACAAGGCAGCAAGCATCCTTCCTCGCTTGGATCAAATGCTGGTTGCAGAGCGTAAGGAAGCTGGACTGGAACCAATTCAATTCCGCTTGGATAGCAAAGCAAGCCAGTTTGTTTCAGGTCAAGCAGCTGAGACCCAAGACTTTGACACCGAGTTTTTAGACTATGTCCTTGCTGTTAAGGTTGTGAGCAGTTTAGAAGAAGCGGTTGCCCATATTGAAGCCCATAGTACCCATCATTCGGATGCCATTGTAACGGAAAATGCTGAAGCTGCAGCTTACTTTACAGATCAAGTGGACTCTGCAGCTGTCTATGTCAATGCCTCAACTCGTTTTACCGATGGTGGACAATTTGGTCTTGGATGTGAGATGGGAATTTCAACTCAGAAACTGCATGCGCGTGGTCCAATGGGCTTGAAGGAGTTGACTAGCTACAAGTATGTGGTTACTGGGGACGGACAGATAAGGGAGTAAGAGATGAAGATTGGATTTATCGGTTTGGGGAATATGGGGGCTAGTTTGGCTAAGGCTGTTTTGCAGGCCAAGACGTGTGATGACATTCTTCTTGCCAATCGTAGCCAAGCCAAGGTGGATGCTTTCATCGCCAACTTTGGTGGTCATGCTTCCAGCAATGAAGAAATTTTTGCAGAAGCAGATGTGATTTTTCTAGGTGTTAAGCCAGCTCAGTTCTCAGACTTACTTTCTCAATATCAGACCATCCTTGAAAAACGAGAAAGTCTTCTTTTGATTTCCATGGCAGCTGGATTGACCTTGGAAAAACTCGCTAGTCTTCTTCCAAATCAACACAGAATTATTCGTATGATGCCAAATACCCCTGCTTCTATTGGTCAAGGAGTGATTAGTTATGCCTTGTCTCCTAATTGCAGGGCTGAGGACAGTGAGCTCTTTTGTCAGCTTTTAGCCAAGGCTGGCCTCTTGGTTGAACTTGGAGAAAGCTTAATAGATGCAGCGACAGGTCTTGCAGGTTGTGGACCAGCCTTTGTCTATCTTTTTATCGAGGCCTTGGCAGATGCAGGTGTTCAGACTGGATTGCCACGAGAAACAGCATTGAAAATGGCAGCTCAAACTGTGGTAGGAGCTGGACAATTGGTCCTTGAAAGTCAGCAACATCCTGGAGTTTTGAAAGACCAAGTTTGCAGCCCAGGCGGTTCGACTATCGCTGGTGTAGCGAGCCTAGAAGCGCATGCTTTTCGAGGAACGGTCATGGATGCAGTTGGTCAAGCCTACAAACGAACACAAGAACTAGGTAAATAAGAGGTGGATTTGTCTGCCTCTTTTATGGTGGTTGAAATGAGAAGACAAAAAGATTGTCACAAACCCCTATTTTTTTGATAGAATAGAAGTAGTAAAAAAGAAATGAGTTAGACATGTCAAAAGGATTTTTAGTCTCTCTTGAGGGACCAGAGGGAGCAGGAAAGACCAGTGTTTTAGAGGCTCTGCTACCAATTTTAGAGGAAAAAGGGGTAGAGGTGCTGACGACCCGTGAACCTGGCGGAGTCTTGATTGGGGAGAAGATTCGGGAAGTGATTTTGGACCCAAGTCATACTCAGATGGATGCGAAGACAGAGTTGCTTCTCTATATTGCCAGTCGCAGACAGCATTTGGTGGAAAAAGTTCTTCCAGCCCTTGAAGCTGGCAAGTTGGTCATTATGGACCGCTTCATCGATAGTTCTCTTGCCTATCAGGGATTTGGTCGTGGCTTAGATATTGAAGCCATTGACTGGCTCAATCAGTTTGCGACAGATGGCCTCAAACCCGATTTGACACTCTATTTTGACATCGAGGTGGAAGAAGGGCTGGCTCGTATTGCTGCTAATAGTGACCGCGAGGTTAATCGTTTGGATTTGGAAGGGTTGGACTTGCATAAAAAAGTTCGTCAAGGCTACCTTTCTCTTCTGGATAAAGAGGGAAATCGCATTGTCAAGATTGATGCTAGTCTCCCTTTGGAGCAAGTTGTGGAAACTACCAAGGCTGTCTTGTTTGACGGAATGGGCTTGGCCAAATGAAACAAGATCAACTAAAGGCTTGGCAACCAGCTCAGTTTGACCGTTTTGTCCGTATCTTAGAACAAGACCAGCTCAATCACGCCTATCTCTTTTCAGGTTTCTTTGGAAGCTTGGAAATAGCGCAATTTTTAGCTAAGAGCCTCTTTTGTACGGATAAAGTTGGCGTCTTACCATGTGAGAAATGCCGAAGTTGCAAGCTGATTGAACAGGGAGAATTTCCCGATGTCACCTTGATTAAACCAGTCAATCAGGTCATCAAGACAGAACGCATTAGGGAATTGGTGGGACAGTTTTCTCAAGCAGGGATTGAAAGCCAGCAACAGGTCTTTATCATCGAGCAAGCGGATAAAATGCATCCCAACGCAGCCAATTCTCTGCTCAAGGTCATCGAAGAACCCCAGAGTGAAGTTTATATTTTCTTCTTGACTAGCGATGAGGAAAAGATGTTACCGACAATCCGAAGTCGGACCCAGATCTTCCACTTTAAAAAGCAAGAAGAAAAGCTCATCCATCAATTAGAACAAGCAGGTCTGGTCAAGAAAAAAGCAACTCTTTTAGCCCAGTTTAGTCAATCGCGAGCTGAAGCGGAAAAGTTGGCTAATCAGGCAAGTTTTTGGACCTTGGTCGATGAAAGTGAACGCCTGCTAACCTGGTTATTAGCTAAGAAAAAAGAAAGTTATCTGCAGGTTGCTAAATTAGCCAACTTGGCAGATGACAAGGAAAAACAAGATCAGGTTTTACGGATTCTTGAAGTCCTCTGTGGACAAGATATCCTACAAGCAAGAGTAAGAGTGATTTTACAAGATTTGTTAGAAGCTAGAAAAATGTGGCAAGCTAATGTCAGCTTTCAAAATGCCATGGAATATCTGGTCTTGAAAGAAATATGAACTCAAAAATGAACGATAAAGAGAGGAAAGGGCTGGTTTATGGACAAAAAAGAATTATTTGACGCGCTGGATGATTTTTCCCAACAGTTATTGGTAACCTTGGCCGATGTGGAAGCCATCAAGAAAAATCTCAAGAGCCTGGTAGAGGAAAATACAGCTCTTCGTTTGGAAAATAGTAAGTTGCGCGAACGCTTGGGTGAGGTGGAAGCAGATGCTCCTGTCAAGGCCAAGCATGTTCGTGAAAGTGTCCGTCGCATTTACCGTGATGGATTTCACGTATGTAATGATTTTTATGGACAACGTCGAGAGCAGGACGAGGAATGTATGTTTTGTGACGAGTTGCTATACAGGGAGTAGGCATGCAGATTCAAAAAAGTTTTAAGGGGCAGTCTCCCTATGGCAAGCTGTATCTAGTGGCAACGCCGATTGGCAATCTAGATGATATGACCTTTCGAGCTATCCAGACCTTGAAAGAAGTAGATTGGATTGCTGCTGAGGATACGCGCAATACAGGTCTTTTGCTCAAGCATTTTGACATTTCTACTAAGCAGATTAGTTTTCATGAGCACAATGCCAAGGAAAAAATTCCCGATTTGATTGGTTTCCTGAAAGCAGGACAAAGCATTGCTCAGGTATCCGACGCGGGTCTGCCTAGCATCTCAGACCCTGGTCATGATTTGGTTAAGGTAGCGATTGAGGAAGAAATTGCGGTTGTGACTGTTCCAGGTGCCTCTGCAGGTATTTCTGCCTTGATTGCCAGTGGTTTAGCGCCACAGCCACATATCTTTTATGGCTTTTTACCCAGAAAATCAGGCCAGCAAAAGCAATTTTTCGACTCAAAAAAAGACTATCCAGAAACTCAGATTTTCTATGAATCGCCTCATCGTGTAGCAGATACGTTGGAAAATATGCTAGAAGTCTACGGCGACCGATCGGTCGTCTTGGTCAGAGAATTGACCAAAATCTATGAAGAATACCAACGCGGTATCATTTCTGAGTTATTAGAAAGCATTGCTGAAACGCCACTCAAGGGTGAATGCCTTCTCATCGTTGAAGGTGCCAGCCAGGATGTGGAGGAAAAGGACGAGGAAGACTTGTTTTCAGAAATCCAAGCCCGTATCCAGCAAGGTGTGAAGAAAAATCAAGCTATCAAGGAAGTCGCTAAGATTTACCAGTGGAATAAAAGTCAGCTCTATGCTGCCTATCATGACTGGGAAGAAAATCAAGAAAATGACTAAACAGGGAAGTTTGCCTTCTTCCCTTTTTTTGTTATACTAGTAGAAGAAAAAATAGAAAGATTTGTGGGAGTGAAAAAGTCTGGGGGACTTTTTCAGCCTGAGCCAGAAAATTCGAAAGCGAAGTAAGTCCTGTGGACTTTTTCAGCCTGAGCCAAGAAATTCGAAAGCGAAGTAAGTCCAGTGGACTTTTTCAGCCTGAGCCAAGAAACTCGAGAGCGAAGTAAGTCCTGTAGACTTTTTCAGCCTGAACCAAGAAATTCGAAAGCTCTTAAGTTTGATTGGCTTTTTCAATGTGAACCTTGTCTTCACACTCCCAAAGAGGTATTAGTGTCGTGTCTCAATCTTATATCAATGTTATCGGTGCTGGTTTGGCAGGTTCTGAAGCAGCTTACCAAATCGCAGAGCGTGGTATTCCAGTTAAACTATATGAAATGCGTGGTGTCAAGTCTACACCCCAGCATAAAACAGACAATTTTGCTGAGTTGGTTTGTTCCAATTCTTTGCGTGGGGATGCTTTGACAAATGCAGTTGGTCTTCTCAAGGAAGAAATGCGTCGCTTGGGTTCTGTTATCTTGGAATCTGCTGAGGATACACGTGTTCCTGCAGGAGGAGCCCTTGCGGTGGACCGAGATGGTTTCTCACAGATGGTGACTGAAAAAGTTGCCAACCACCCCTTGATTGAAGTGGTGCGTGATGAAATTACAGAGTTGCCGACAGATGTTATTACAGTTGTGGCGACTGGTCCCTTGACTAGCGATGCCCTGGTTGAAAAGATTCATGCCCTTAATGATGGCGATGGCTTCTATTTCTACGATGCGGCAGCGCCTATTATCGACGTCAATACCATCGATATGAGCAAGGTCTATCTCAAGTCTCGTTATGATAAGGGAGAAGCGGCTTATCTCAACGCTCCCATGACCAAGCAAGAATTTATGGATTTCCATGAAGCCTTGGTCAATGCGGAAGAAGCTCCGCTTAATTCCTTTGAAAAAGAAAAGTATTTTGAAGGCTGTATGCCTATCGAAGTCATGGCCAAACGAGGTATTAAAACCATGCTTTATGGTCCTATGAAACCAGTGGGTCTTGAGTATCCGGACGACTACACAGGACCTCGTGATGGAGAATTTAAAACACCTTATGCGGTTGTGCAACTTCGTCAGGACAATGCTGCTGGTAGCCTCTATAATATCGTCGGTTTCCAAACCCACCTTAAATGGGGAGAGCAAAAGCGCGTTTTCCAAATGATTCCAGGTCTTGAAAATGCGGAGTTTGTTCGTTATGGGGTCATGCACCGCAATTCTTACATGGATTCACCAAATCTTCTGGAGCAGACCTACCGTTCTAAGAAACAACCAAATCTCTTCTTTGCTGGTCAGATGACGGGTGTGGAAGGCTATGTAGAGTCCGCAGCATCAGGCTTAGTTGCAGGTATTAACGCGGCTCGACTCTTCAAGGGTGAAAGTGAGGCTATTTTCCCAGAGACAACAGCGATTGGAAGTCTAGCTCATTACATCACCCATGCCGACAGCAAACATTTCCAACCAATGAATGTCAACTTTGGGATTATCAAGGAGTTGGAAGGCGAACGTATCCGTGATAAGAAGGCTCGTTATGAAAAAATTGCAGAGCGTGCCCTCAGCGATTTAGAGGAATTTTTGACTGTCTAATTTTTTTGAAAGAATCGCTCATGATACTATAAAAATCTTAGAAATTGTGATAAAATAGGTAGGATAAAAGAAGGAGAGTGAAAATGGCGAATCCCAAGTATAAACGTATTTTAATCAAGTTATCAGGTGAAGCCCTTGCCGGTGAACGTGGCGTAGGGATTGATATCCAAACAGTTCAAACAATCGCAAAAGAGATTCAAGAAGTTCATAGCTTAGGTATCGAAATTGCCCTTGTTATCGGTGGAGGAAATCTCTGGCGTGGAGAACCTGCAGCAGAAGCAGGTATGGACCGCGTTCAGGCAGATTACACAGGAATGCTTGGGACTGTTATGAATGCTCTTGTGATGGCCGATTCATTGCAACAAGTTGGTGTTGATACGCGTGTGCAAACAGCTATTGCAATGCAACAAGTGGCAGAGCCTTATGTCCGTGGACGTGCCCTTCGTCATCTTGAAAAAGGCCGTATCGTTATCTTTGGTGCCGGAATTGGTTCACCTTACTTCTCAACAGATACAACAGCGGCCCTTCGTGCAGCTGAAATCGAAGCGGATGCTATCCTTATGGCTAAAAATGGGGTCGATGGTGTTTACAATGCCGATCCTAAGAAGGACAAGACAGCCGTTAAGTTTGAAGAATTGACCCACCGTGACGTTATCAATAAAGGTCTTCGTATCATGGACTCAACTGCTTCAACCCTCTCAATGGATAACGACATTGACTTGGTTGTCTTCAACATGAACCAACCAGGCAACATCAAACGTGTCGTATTTGGTGAAAATATCGGAACAACAGTTTCAAATAATATCGAAGAAAAGGAATAAGAAAGATTATGGCTAACGCAATTATTGAAAAAGCTAAAGAGAGAATGACCCAGTCTCACCAATCACTTGCTCGTGAATTTGGTGGTATCCGTGCTGGTCGTGCCAACGCAAGTTTACTCGACCGTGTACATGTAGAATACTATGGAGTAGAAACTCCTCTTAACCAAATTGCTTCAATTACCATTCCAGAAGCGCGTGTTTTGTTGGTAACACCATTTGACAAGTCTTCATTGAAAGACATCGAACGTGCCTTAAACGCTTCTGATCTTGGTATCACACCAGCTAACGATGGTTCTGTAATTCGTTTGGTTATCCCTGCTCTTACAGAAGAAACTCGTCGTGACCTTGCTAAAGAAGTGAAGAAGGTCGGTGAGAATGCTAAAGTGGCTGTCCGCAATATCCGTCGCGATGCTATGGATGAAGCTAAGAAACAAGAAAAAGCAAAAGAAATCACTGAAGACGAATTGAAGACTCTTGAAAAAGACATTCAAAAAGTAACAGATGATGCTGTTAAACACATCGACGACATGACTGCCAACAAAGAGAAAGAACTCTTGGAAGTCTAAAAATAAACAGAAAAACTCAGTTGGCATTGCTGGCTGAGTTTTGTTCGAAAGAAGGAAATATGAATACAAATCTTGCAAGTTTTATCGTTGGACTGATCATCGATGAAAACGACCGTTTTTACTTTGTTCAAAAGGATGGCCAGACCTATGCTCTTACCAAGGAAGAAGGTCAACATACAGTAGGGGATACGGTTAAAGGTTTTGCCTACACGGATATGAAGCAAAAACTCCGCTTGACAACTCTAGAAGTGACTGCCACTCAGGACCAATTTGGTTGGGGACGTGTCACAGAAGTTCGTAAAGACTTGGGTGTCTTTGTGGATACAGGCCTTCCTGACAAGGAAATCGTTGTGTCACTCGATATTCTCCCTGAGCTCAAGGAACTCTGGCCTAAGAAGGGTGATCAACTCTACATCCGTCTTGAAGTGGACAAGAAAGATCGTATCTGGGGACTCTTGGCTTATCAAGAAGACTTCCAACGTCTGGCTCGACCTGCCTACAACAACATGCAGAACCAAAACTGGCCAGCCATTGTATACCGCCTCAAGCTGTCAGGAACTTTTGTTTACCTGCCAGAAAATAACATGCTTGGTTTTATCCATCCTAGCGAGCGCTATGCAGAGCCACGTTTAGGGCAAGTTTTAGATGCGCGTGTCATTGGTTTCCGCGAAGTGGACCGCACTCTGAACCTCTCCCTCAAACCACGTTCATTTGAAATGTTGGAAAATGATGCCCAGATGATTTTGACTTATTTGGAAAGCAATGGCGGTTTCATGACCTTGAATGATAAGTCATCTCCAGATGACATCAAGGCAACCTTTGGCATTTCTAAAGGTCAGTTCAAGAAAGTTTTAGGTGGTCTTATGAAGGCTGGTAAAATCAAGCAAGACCAGTTTGGGACAGAATTGATCTAGGGTGACATATGAGAAAATCATTTTACACTTGGCTCATGACCGAGCGCAATCCTAAAAGTAACAGTCCCAAAGCTATCCTAGCAGACCTAGCCTTTGAAGAATCAGCTTTTCCAAAACACACAGATGATTTTGATGAGGTGAGTCGCTTTTTGGAAGAACATGCCAGTTTCTCTTTTAACCTAGGAGACTTTGACGCTATCTGGCAAGAATACTTAGAACACTAGCATGATTCATTGGGTTTGGGCTAGTAATTTCTCCATCCCTTTGCTATAATAAAAAGAAATAAAAGGATTAGAGAGGTTCTTTATTTGAAGGAACATTCAATAGACATTCAACTGAGTCATCCAGATGACCTGTTTCATCTTTTTGGTTCCAATGAGCGCCATCTTCGTTTGATGGAAGAAGAGCTTGATGTGGTGATTCATGCTCGTACAGAGATTGTACAAGTCTTGGGGGGGGAGTCAGCTTGTGAGGAAGCTAGACAAGTTATTCAAGCCTTGATGGTTTTGGTAAATCGTGGAATGACAGTCGGCACACCAGATGTAGTGACTGCGATTAGCATGGTCAAAAACGATGAAATCGACAAATTTGTCGCCCTTTATGAAGAAGAAATTATCAAGGATAATACAGGGAAGCCTATCCGTGTCAAAACACTGGGTCAAAAACTTTATGTGGACAGTGTTAAACAGCATGATGTGACCTTTGGAATTGGGCCAGCAGGGACAGGGAAGACCTTTCTTGCAGTGACCTTAGCAGTGACTGCACTTAAACGTGGGCAAGTCAAGAGGATTATCTTGACACGTCCAGCGGTGGAAGCAGGAGAGAGTCTAGGTTTTCTTCCGGGTGATCTTAAGGAGAAGGTAGATCCTTACCTTCGACCTGTTTATGATGCTTTGTATCAGATTCTGGGGAAAGACCAAACAACTCGACTCATGGAGCGTGAAATTATTGAGATTGCGCCCCTTGCCTATATGCGTGGACGGACCTTGGATGATGCCTTTGTCATTCTCGATGAGGCGCAAAATACGACCATTATGCAGATGAAGATGTTTTTGACTCGTTTAGGTTTTCATTCTAAGATGATTGTCAATGGAGATATCAGTCAGATTGACCTGCCACGCAATGTCAAGTCCGGTTTGATTGATGCCCAAGAGAAACTCAAGAACATTCACCAGATTGACTTTGTTCATTTTTCAGCCAAGGATGTGGTTCGCCACCCAGTTGTCGCTCAGATTATCCGAGCCTATGAACCAGAACCGGTTAAAAAAGAAGAGAGTGAAGAATTAGATCCTCAACCTCTATATGAAGGATAGTTCTTTTGTACTTAAAGTTATCTCAATACTAAATCTATAGTAGATTGAAGCTAGAATAGTACGTTGTGACTGCTAAAACATTTTTAGAAATTAATTTGACTTTCCTGATTGATTTGTTTATATCTTATTTCAATCTACTATAAGTTTGCTTTTTAAATGTTTTATTCAATATCCTTATATTAGATTAGAAAGGTTTCAAGTGGAAGAAACGTATGGAATCAATCTTTTTAAAACTAGCTCAGTATCCCATAGTCGAGACAGAGCGTTTGTTGCTTAGACCTGTAACTTTGAATGATGCGGAAGCAATGTTTGACTATGCCTCGGACAAGGATAATACACGTTACACTTTTTCAACCAATCAAAATGTAGAAGAAACCAAGAATAATATTGCTCAGTTCTACTTGGCTAATCCCTTGGGACGCTGGGGGATTGAATTAAAAGATAACGGCAAGTTTATCGGAACCATTGACTTGCACAAGATTGATCCTGTTCTTAAGAAGGCAGCTATTGGCTACATTATCAATAAAAAGTATTGGAATCAAGGATTGACGACAGAAGCCAATCGTGCCGTAATTGAGCTAGCTTTTGAGAAGATAGGAATGAATAAGTTAGTTGCTTTACACGATAAGGCTAATCCCGCGTCAGGAAAGGTCATGGAGAAATCAGGCATGCGTTTTTCCCACGAAGAAGCTTATGCTTGTATGGACCAGCATGAAAAAGGCCGAATCGTGACAAGAGTTCATTATGTCTTGACCAAGGAAGACTATTTTGCAAATAAATAAGCAGTTGAAAAGAAATTTTTCGACTGTTTTTTCTTCCTCTTACGAATAATCTAAGAGAGGAGAAAATATGGAAGCAATTATCGAGAAAATCAAAGAGTATAAAATCATCGTCATCTGTACTGGTCTGGGCTTGCTTGTAGGCGGATTTTTCCTGCTAAAGCCAGCTCCACAAACACCTGTAAAGGAAACGAATTTGCAGGCTGAAGTTGCAGCTGTTTCCAAGGATTTGGTATCCGAAAAGGAAGTGAACAAGGAAGAGAAGGAAGAACCCCTTGAACAAGATCTAATCACAGTAGATGTCAAAGGTGCTGTCAAATCGCCAGGGATTTATGACTTGCCTGTAGGTAGTCGAGTCAATGATGCTGTTCAGAAGGCTGGTGGCTTGACAGAGCAAGCAGACAGCAAGTCGCTCAATCTAGCTCAGAAAGTTAGTGATGAGGCTCTGGTTTACGTTCCTACTAAGGGAGAAGAAGCAGTTAGTCAACAGACTGGTTCGGGGACAGCTTCTTCAACAAGCAAGGAAAAGAAGGTCAATCTCAACAAGGCCAGTCTGGAAGAGCTTAAACAGGTTAAGGGACTGGGAGGAAAACGAGCTCAGGACATTATAGACCATCGTGAGGCAAATGGGAAATTCAAGTCGATTGATGAACTCAAGAAGGTCTCTGGCATTGGTGCTAAGACCATAGAAAAGCTAAAAGACTATGTTACAGTGGATTAAGAACATCCCCATTCCCCTAATTTACCTGAGTTTTTTGTTACTTTGGTTTTATTACGCTATTTTCTCAGCATCCTATCTTGCTTTGTTGGGCTTTGTTTTTCTGCTAGTCTGTCTCTTTTTCCAATTTCCATGGAAATCAACAGGCAAAGTTTTAGTGATTTGTGGAGTCTTTGGCTTCTGGTTTCTGTTTCAAAATTGGCAACAGAGCCAAGCGAGTCAAAATCTGGCGGATTCTGTTGAAAGGGTACGGATTCTGCCTGACACTGTTAAGGTCAATGGTGATAGTCTGTCCTTTCGCGGCAAGGCTGATGGACGCATTTTTCAAGTCTATTATAAACTCCAGTCCGAGGAGGAGAAAGAAGCCTTTCAAGCTTTAACCGACCTGCATGAGATAGGACTAGAAGGGAAGCTTTCGGAGCCAGAAGGGCAGAGAAATTTTGGTGGCTTTAATTACCAAGCCTATCTGAAGACTCAGGGAATTTACCAGACTCTCAATATCAAAACAATCCAGTCACTTCAAAAGATTGGCAGTTGGGATATAGGAGAAAACTTGTCCAGTTTACGTCGAAAGGCTGTGGTTTGGATTAAGACGCACTTTCCAGACCCTATGCGCAATTACATGACAGGACTCTTGCTGGGACATCTGGACACCGACTTTGAGGAGATGAATGAGCTTTATTCCAGTCTAGGAATTATCCACCTCTTTGCCCTATCTGGCATGCAGGTAGGTTTTTTCATGAATGGATTTAAGAAACTTCTCTTGCGATTGGGCTTGACCCAAGAAAAGTTGAAATGGCTGACTTATCCCTTTTCCCTTATCTATGCGGGACTAACTGGATTTTCAGCATCGGTTATTCGCAGTCTCTTGCAAAAGCTACTGGCTCAACATGGGGTTAAGGGCTTGGATAATTTTGCCTTGACAGTGTTTCTCCTCTTTATTGTCATGCCAAACTTTTTCTTGACAGCAGGAGGAGTCTTGTCCTGCGCTTATGCTTTTATCCTGACCATGACCAGCAAAGAAGGGGAGGGGCTCAAGGCTGTTGCTAGTGAAAGTCTAGTCATCTCCTTGGGCATATTGCCCATTCTATCCTTCTATTTTGCGGAATTTCAACCTTGGTCCATCCTCTTGACCTTTGTCTTTTCCTTTCTATTTGATTTGGTCTTCTTACCGCTCTTGTCTATCTTATTTGCCCTTTCCTTTCTCTATCCAGTCATTCAACTGAATTTTATCTTTGAATGGTTGGAGGGAATGATTCGCTTGGTCTCGCAGATGACAAGTAGGCCGTTTGTCTTTGGACAACCTAATGCATGGTTTTTAATTTTATTGTTAATTTCCTTGGCTTTGGTCTATGATTTGAGGAAAAATATCAAAAGAGTAGCTGGCTTCAGCTTACTTATTGTGGGTCTCTTTTTCTTGACCAAGCATCCACTGGAAAATGAAATTACCATGCTGGATGTGGGGCAAGGAGAAAGTATTTTCCTAAGGGATGTAACTGGGAAGACCATTCTCATAGATGTAGGTGGCAAGGCAGAATCTGATAAGAAAATTGAAAAATGGCAAGAAAAGGCGACGACCAGCAATGCCCAGCGAACCTTGATTCCCTATCTCAAAAGTCGAGGAGTAGCCAAGATTGACCAGCTGATTTTGACAAATACGGACAAGGAACATGTTGGAGATTTGTTGGAGGTGACCAAGGCTTTTCATGTAGGGGAGATTTTAGTATCAAAAGGAAGTCTGAAACAGAAGGAATTTGTGGCAGAACTACAGGCGACTCAAACCAAGGTGCGCAGTGTGACAGCAGGAGAGAACTTGCCAATTTTTGGAAGTCAGTTAGAAGTCCTATCTCCAAGGAAAATTGGAGATCATGAAGATACCCTGGTTTTGTATGGAAAACTCTTGGATAAAAACTTTCTTTTCACTGGAAATTTGGAGGAGAAAGGAGAGAAGGACATGCTGAAGCACTATCCTGACCTAGAAGTGGATGTTTTGAAAGCTAGCCAACATGGCTCTAAAAAATCATTAAGTTCAGACTTTTTAGAACAGCTCAAACCAGAGATGACTCTCATCTCAGTTGGAAAGAACAATCGAACGAAACTCCCCCATCAGGAAACTTTGACACGACTGGAAGGTATCAATAGCAAAGTTTACCGAACTGACCAGCATGGAGCTATACGGTTTAAAGGTTGGAATAGTTGGAAGATTGAAAGCGTTCGATAGGAAAGATAAATATTATTATTAGACTTCCTGCGAAACAAAATATGGTATAATAGTTCTATGAATTATGAAGCAAGTAAACAACTAACTGATGCACAATTTAATCGTCTTGTTGGTGTTCAGCGCACGACTTTTGAAGAGATGTTAGCTGTATTAAAAATTAAACACGCAAAAGATGGATAAAAACCTAAATTAAGCCTAGAATACCTTCTTATGGCGACTTCAATATGTGCGAGAATATCGAACTTATGAACAAATTGCGGCTGATTTTGGTATCCACGAAAGCAACTTAACCCATCGGAGTCAATGGGTTGAAGTAACTCTTGTTCAAAGTGGTTTTACGATTTCAAGAACTCACCTTAGTGCTGAAGACACGGTAATGATTGATGCGACGGAAGTAAAAATCAATCGCCCTAAAAAAACAATTAGCGAATGATTCTGGTAAAAAGAAATGCCACGCTATGAAGGCTCAAGCGATTGTCACAAGTCAAGGGAGAATTGTTTCTTTGGAGATCACTGTGAACTATTGTCATGATATGAAGTTGTTCAAAATGAGTCGCAGAAATATCGGACAAGCTGGTAAAATCTTGGCTGACAGTGCTTATCAAAGGCTCATGAAGATATATCCTCAAGCACAAACTCCACGTAAATCCAGCAAACTCAAGCCGCTAACAGCTGAAGAGAAGGCCTGTAACCATGCGCTATCTAAGGGGAGCAGCAAGGTTGAGAATATTTTTGCCAAAGTATAGTAGATTGAAACTAGAATAGTACATATCTACTTCTAAAACATTGTTAGAAATCGATTTGACTGTCTTGATTGATTTGTCCTGTTCTTATTTCATTTCACTATGAAAACGTTTAAAATATTTTCAACAACCTATCGAAATCATCGTAAACGCTTCGGATTACGAATGAATTTGATTGCTGGCATTATCAATCATGAACTAGGATTCTAGTTTTGCAGGAAGTCTATTGTCAAAAATGTGATGGTAATCTTGTCCATCGACTGTCAGGTGACGTTCATAAATGCCTGAAGTCACGACAGATTGATTGACAACGGGAATGGTCATTAAGTGATTTCCCCTCGGATTGGCTGAATCTTGAATCTCGATTTGCCAAGGGTTATCCCCTCTTGTCTGATTTTTTCCAATGGTCAGGATACTCCCTCCCAGATTGATCAAGGCAGAAGTCATACCCTCTTTTCTAAGAAATTGGGCACCCTTTATCTGCACTATAACCCTTGACTAAACAACCTAAATCGATTTTCATTCCTTTCTGCTTTAAGAATACAATGGAAGTAGAAGAATCTAACTCGATATCATGAGGATTGATTAGAGACAGCACCGCTTCAATTTCTTGAGGTTGTGCAGCTTTGGCATCTGAAAAACCAATGCGCCAGGTTTGAATTAGGGGACCAATACTGATGTTGAGCTGGCTATAGAGTGCTAGGCTATGCTCTAAACCAAGTGAAATCAGTTCAAACAGGTCTGGATGAACAGTGACGGGGGCTATTCCTGCTTGATAATTGATTTCCATCAACTCAGATTCTTGACTATTGGCATTGAAATGGTATTCAAGCTTTTTGAGCAAATCAAAGGATTTTTGGAGTAAGATATCTGCTCACTCATTAACTAATGAAATAGTGATAGTGGTTCCCGTTAGGAGTTCAGAATGTGAACGAAGAGGCAAGCTAGCAACTTTTTTCTTTTGTAGAAAATAAGTTGCAATATCAAATAATTATATAAATGGAAGACCTTGTATTTTATTTTCATGTTATTATAATACCATAAAGCTAGAATTTTCATAAATTAAATTTGGAAAAAGTCAAGAAATATGCTTAAAAAAATTCATTAGGCTTGAAATTAGGATAAATGGAGAATTGTTTTTGATAAAAAATGATAAAGTAATAGCAAACCTCTGGTAAACGCTGACAATAAATGGTATACTAGTAAGGTAAATTTAGAATGAAAGTAGGAAATTTTTTATGAGTAAAATTGTTGTAGTCGGTGCTAACCATGCTGGTACAGCATGTATTAATACTATGTTGGATAATTTTGGAAATGAGAACGAAATTGTTGTATTTGACCAAAACTCTAGCATCTCTTTCCTAGGATGTGGAATGGCTCTTTGGATTGGTAATCAAATTGACGGTGCTGAAGGCTTGTTCTATTCTGATAAAGAAAAATTGGAAGCTAAAGGTGCTAAGGTTTACATGAACTCACCTGTTCTTTCAATCGACTATGATAACAAAGTAGTCACAGCCGAAGTTGAAGGAAAAGAGCACAAAGAATCATACGAGAAATTGATTTTCGCTACAGGTTCTACACCAATCTTGCCACCAATAGAAGGTGTTGAAATTCTTAAAGGAAACCGCGAATTTAAAGCAACTCTTGAAAACGTACAATTCGTGAAATTGTACCAAAACGCTGAAGAAGTGATCAATAAACTTGCTGACAAGAGCCAACACCTTGACCGTATCGCCGTTGTTGGTGGTGGTTACATTGGTGTTGAACTTGCTGAAGCCTTTGAGCGTCTTGGAAAAGAAGTTGTCCTTGTCGATATCGTTGATACTGTCTTGAACGGTTACTATGACAAAGACTTTACACAAATGATGGCGAAGAACTTGGAAGACCACAACATCCGCTTGGCTCTTGGTCAAACTGTTAAAGCAATCGAAGGTGACGGTAAAGTTGAACGCTTGATTACCGATAAAGAAACTTTTGATGTGGATATGGTTGTTCTTGCGGTTGGTTTCCGTCCTAACACAGCTCTTGCTGACGGTAAGATTGAACTCTTCCGAAATGGTGCTTTCCTTGTAGATAAGAAACAAGAAACTTCAATTCCAGGTGTATTTGCAGTTGGTGACTGTGCGACTGTCTATGATAATGCTCGTAAAGACACAAGCTACATCGCCCTTGCTTCAAACGCAGTTCGTACTGGTATCGTTGGTGCCTACAATGCTTGTGGACATGAATTGGAAGGAATCGGTGTTCAAGGTTCAAACGGTATCTCAATCTATGGTCTTCACATGGTTTCAACTGGTTTGACTCTTGAAAAAGCAAAAGCTGCAGGTTACAATGCGACTGAGACAGGATTTAACGATCTTCAAAAACCAGAATTCATGAAACACGATAACCATGAAGTAGCGATTAAGATTGTCTTTGACAAAGATAGCCGTGAAATTCTTGGTGCCCAAATGGTTTCACACGATATTTCAATCAGCATGGGAATTCACATGTTCTCACTTGCTATCCAAGAGCATGTAACAATTGATAAATTGGCATTGACAGACCTCTTCTTCTTGCCACACTTCAACAAACCATACAACTACATCACAATGGCTGCCCTTACAGCTGAAAAATAAAAATGATGAACTATCTGGTCTTAAGTTAAGGTCGGATAGTTTTTTAGGTACGACGGGTCATGGCCTACATCTGAGGAACAAGTCCTCTGTGGGCACTAGCTACCGATGAACCCAACAGCGCCCCTCAATCCTGACTATCGTGAGGTAGCGGACGAAGACGGTCTGGAGATAGACCCTGACGTTAGAGTAAAAAACGTTAGAGGAAAGAATAGCGAAATCCTGGTTCTAGGAACAGAGAGGTGCTAGGAAAGCCTATCTAGCAGATGAGATAGCCAAGAACTCTAAAGTTTAAATAGGTAGTCGTAACTTATATCTGTAAGTCATGAAAGTAATTGAATTCGGACTAAGGTTTGTGTGAAAAAGATAAATCTTCCTAGAGTCCAAAGACTCTGCGTCCGATTTCCTATTTTCACTGTAACCTTTTAACGTCCTCTGTTATAAAGGAAGAAAAATCTGGGACTGATTCCGTGAGGTTTCATGAGCGCCTAAAGCATAGTAACAAGGAATCATGAGAAGTCAGCAGAAGCCATAGTAGTGATGAAGTTTCTGTAGTAGTATTAAATGGTTCAGTTGTATTTCCCAAAAAGATGTGCCAATACAATGTATTACATAAATCGAATTTTAAATCTTAGGAAGTAGAAATTTTTAATGGTAGTAGATTTTCAAAGTGGTGAAATATGTTGAGGAATTTATTTTCTTTTCAAACATCAGATATTATTTATTTTGATAATGCAGCTACAGTTCCCAAGCCAAAAGCTGTTGTTAATAAATTAACAGAAGTTTATTCAGGAATTCCAATAAACATTAAGAGACATAATTCAAAAAATGATTTAATTTTTTCTAATGAATATGAGGCTGTTAAGAAAAAAATTAAAAATTTTCTAAGTGCCAGTAACTACAATGTGCTTTTCACTAAAAGTGCTACGGAGGCTTATAACTTACTTAGTAGGTCTATAAAATATAATAAAGGTAAATTAGGCGTGTCTGTATTAGAACACCATTCTAATTATTTACCTTGGAAAATGTTATAGTTGCTTAGTTTCAAACAAGCATGTTATAATAAAGCTATGGCATATAGTACAGATTTTAAACAGCGAGCATTAGATTACATCAAAGAGGGGGCACAGCCATGTCGAGGCAGC